>CAZIPQ010000014.1:1248-19581 GCA_964541165.1 uncultured Muribaculum sp. | reverse complement strand
TTCCAGAATGAGCCCGGGACATCGGTGGTGAAGTTCATGTCACGGCGGGTGATGGGGTGTACAAAACGGAGTGTCTGCGCATGCAGGGCCAGACGGTGGATTATCGACGGACCGGCTCCGTATTTGCGATCGCCTGCTATGGGATGGCCGAGATCTTTCATGTGCACGCGTATCTGGTTTTTGCGGCCTGTGTCAAGCTCGACCTCAAGCATGGTATAACGCGCACCACGCTTGATGACCTTATAGCGGGTCACTGCAAGCTCACCTTCAGACGGATCATCGGTGGAATAGACCTCAAACTGCTTGTTTTCGGCAAGATAACTGCGTATCACTCCCTGATCCTGCTCTACCTTCCCCTCGACCATGGCGATGTACTTGCGGCTTATCACCATATTATTCCAGTTGTGCTGCATGATCTCCTTGGCCTGAGGATTTTTGGCAAACATCATAAGTCCCGAAGTATCACGGTCAAGACGATGCACGATAAAGAGCTTGTTGCGAGGATCCTGCCACTTTACATAGTCACGCATTATCGAATAGGCCGTGCCATCCTTGACTTTGTCGGTTCCCATCGAGAGCAGCCCGTAGCCTTTTTCAATCACCATGATGTCATCGTCCTCGTAGACGAGCTTTACACGGCGGTTACTGAACACCTTGAAAGCTCGCGTAAGATTTACCTCGACACGATCATCCGGCTGAAGCTCGGTGTCAAACTGAGTCACCGGCATGCCGTTGACAGCTACCTGACTGTGTTTAAGCAGTTCCTTTACGGTGGTACGCTTACGTGCAGGCATCGCGGCAATCAGGAAGTCAAGCAACTTCTCACCGCCTGCAGCATGGTATGTCTCTATCACGTCAGGACGAAAACCGGCGCGCTCGGCACCGGGCTTTCCGGTATGGGTAACTTTACGTGGCATTTATGTATTATGACTTTTTACGCGCGGCTGTGCGGCGGGTGGTCTTTTTAGGCGCTGCGTCCTGCGCATTGATTATCTCACGGCACTCCTCAAGAGTAAGAGCGGCCGGATCACTGACGGTGCGCGGCAGCTTGTAGTTGGTCTTGTTGAAGGCGATGTAAGGTCCATAACGGCCGTTGAGTATCTGCAGGCCGGGCTCCTCATCGAAAGTCTTGATGGTCTTTTTACTCTCACCCTCACGCTTATCGATGATCAAGGCTATGGCCTCGTCAAGCGATACAGCCGCCGGACTCATGTCCTTCGGTATTGACACAAACTTGCCTTTGTGCTTGACATAAGGACCGAAACGGCCAATGGCCACCGATACCTCCTCATCCTCAAAGTTTCCGAGGATTCTGGGGAACTCAAACAACTTCAGGGCCTCCTCGAGGGTAATGGTATTAACGCTCTGACCCTTCAACAGCGAGGCAAACTGAGGCTTCTCGTCACTCTCGGTGTCACCAAGCTGCACAAGCGGGCCAAAACGGCCTATTTTGACACTTACAGGCTTGCCTGATGCCGGATCAATACCCAACTGACGTTCACCAACCTTATGTTCAAGGCGCATATTCAGGGCATGGTCGACAGCCGGGTGAAACAGTGCGTAAAAGGCGGCAATCTCTTTGCTCCACGGCAATTTACCCTCGGCAACTTCGTCAAACTTCTCCTCCATACGGGCGGTGAAGTCATAGTCGAGGATCGACGGGAAATATTCGGTGAGGAAGTCATTGACAATCTTGCCGATATCGGTGGGCATCAGTTTTCCCTTCTCCGATCCGACAGTCTCGGTGCATGTCTCCTCATGTATGGCACCATCTTTTATTGAGATAACCGAGTATTTGCGTTCGGTACCGGGATTTTCACCACGCACCACATAGTCACGAGCCTGAATGGTCGATATTGTCGGCGCGTAGGTAGACGGGCGTCCGATACCGAGTTCCTCCATCTTGCGCACGAGCGACGCCTCAGTATAGCGCGGAGGCTGCTGAGTGAAACGCTGTGTTGCCGTCATGTCATCAAGAGCAAGCTCCTCACCCTGTACCATGGCCGGCAGACGCGAGGTGTCGTCCTCGGTGTCCTCATCATCGGTACTCTCGATATACACTTTCAGGAAGCCGTCAAACTTCACTACCTCACCGGTAGCCGTAAAGTGTTCCGAACGGGTCGAAGGAGTGATCTCTGCGGTGGTACGCTCGATCTGCGCATCAGCCATCTGCGATGCTATCGTGCGTTTCCATATCAGGGAATAGAGTTTCTTTTCCTGAGTGGTGCCGTCGATAGTCTGTGCATTGATGTCGGTGGGACGGATAGCCTCGTGTGCTTCCTGCGCACCCTTGCTATGGGTATGATAATGGCGAGTCTTGAGATATTCATCGCCGAGTTTTTCCTTTATCGAGGCAGCGATTGCAGCAATCGCCTGAGCCGAGAGGTTGAGTGAGTCGGTACGCATATAGGTGATATGTCCCGCCTCATAAAGCCGCTGGGCCACCATCATGGTCTGCGACACGGAAAATCCCAGTTTGCGCGCAGCTTCCTGCTGAAGTGTCGAGGTCGTGAACGGGGCCGCCGGCATCTTTACAGTAGGACGCTCGGTGACAGCTGTCACCTTGTACGAGGCTTGCTGACAGGCATGCAGGAATTCCTCCACAGACTTGCGGTCAGGCAGGCGCTTGGAAAGCTCAGCCTTTACCGAGGCTCCGTCAGGAGTAGTAAAGACCGCATTGACACGATAATATGTTTCCGACTTGAAATCGGCGATCTCCTTTTCACGCTCCACGATCAAGCGTACAGCCACTGACTGCACACGTCCGGCCGACAGCGACGGCTTGATCTTCTTCCAGAGCACCGGTGACAGTTCAAATCCCACGATACGGTCAAGCACGCGGCGTGCCTGCTGGGCATCCACGCGGTTAAGGTCGATGGCACGGGGGTTCTTTATGGCCTCCTCGATAGCACTCTTGGTGATCTCGTGAAATACTATGCGCCGCGTTGTGAGCGGATCAAGCCCGAGCACCTCACAAAGATGCCAGGCGATAGCCTCTCCCTCGCGGTCCTCATCGGAAGCCAGCCACACTGTCTCAGCGTCCTTCACAGCATTTTTCAGATCAGCTACCAGCGTTTTCTTTTCTGCCGGTATCTCATATACTGGAGCGAAGTCATGATCGACATCGATACCAAATTTCTTTTTATTCAAATCGCGTATATGGCCGTAGCTCGACATGACCTTGTAGTCCTTTCCCAGAAACTTCTCGATGGTCTTGGCTTTGGCAGGCGACTCTACTATGACTAAATTCTTCAATCTCTTATGGTGTTGTGTCAAATAATTCGACAAAATTACAGAATAACTCTCATATATAAAAATAGTAAATCGGCAAATTGTTCAATGAGAATGTGAATATCTTTTGCTATCTTTGTATATAGAAATATAGCCAATGGACAATTACATAGTATCAGCGCGCAAATATCGTCCGTCGACATTCAAGAGTGTCGTAGGACAGGCTGCACTTACCGCAACGCTACGCAACTCGATTGCAAAAGACCGTCTGGCCCATGCATATCTGTTCTGCGGATCACGCGGTGTGGGCAAGACATCGTGTGCGCGCATATTTGCCAAAACAATCAACTGCGAGCACCGCACTCCCGACGGCGAGGCATGCAACGAATGTCAGTCGTGCCGCGAGTTTAACCGCGGATCATCGCTCAACATAGTGGAGCTTGACGCCGCCTCCAACAATGGCGTAGACTACATGCGTGAGCTTACCGAGCAGGTACAGGTTCCTCCGGTCAACGCACGCTACCGTGTGTTTATCGTCGATGAGGTCCACATGCTCTCTACGGCTGCATTCAACGCCTTTCTGAAGACACTTGAAGAGCCGCCGTCGTATGTGGTATTCATACTTGCCACTACCGAAAAGCACAAGATCATCCCGACCATCCTGTCACGCTGCCAGATCTATGACTTCAACCGCATCACCATTCAGGATATAGTGGATCATCTGCGATATATCGCAGGTGAAGAGGGGATCACCACCGAGGATGCAGCGCTCAATATCATAGCACGTAAGGCCGACGGAGCGATGCGCGATGCCCTGTCAATATTTGATCAGGTTGCAGCCTCTTCAATGGGCAATGTCACATATCGGGAAACAGTCGACAACCTCAATATGCTCGACTATGAGTATTATGACCGACTTGTCGAAGCAATGCTAAAAGGTGACATCCCCGGAGCACTCCTGATCTACAAGGAGATCCGCGACAAGGGTTTCGACTCCCTCTTTTTCATCAACGGTCTTGCACAGCATTTCCGCGATCTGATGGTAGCTTCCCATCCATCTACCCTGCCGCTCCTTGAAGCCAGCGACGAAGCCCGCGCCAATATGGCGGCGGTGGCTGCAAAGTGCCGTCCTGAGTTCCTGTACAAGGCAATGGATCTGTGCAACGATGCCGACTTGAATTATCGCACGGCATCCAACAAGCAGCTGCTCGTAGAGCTGACGCTGATCAAACTGTGCCAATCATGCAGCCCCTCACCCAATAGTGGCGCGAGCGAGGGGCAGCTTCGTCCGATAGCATCACAGCCATCGGTACAAGCGCCACAACCGGCCGCACGTCCTGCTACTCCGCAACCGGCCGCTACTCCACAACCCAAGACACCGCCTCAACCGGCTCCGGCAAGACCTACGGCGGCAACGGCTCCACGCCCTACCCCGCAGCCTGCAAGACGCGGGCCCATACATGGCCCCGGACCGGGATTGAGCCTTCGCGGCGGATCACGTCAATCTGAGGCTGCGGCATCTTCAGCCAACGCCGAGCAGAAAGCGGCCGCGACAAAACGCGACAAGGCGTTTACCGACGAAGAGTTTAATGCCGCATGGCACGCCATTATGGCGAAGCATCCAACCGAACACCTGCTTGTCAATGCAATGCGCATCACCCAGCCCAAACGGCGTGAGGGATCGGCATTTGTGGCTGTCGTAGAGAGCGAGGCGATACGCAACAGCATACTCGCCTCAGGAACGATGCTGCTAAGCGAGCTGCGGAATGCGTTGAATAATGATGATGTCAGCCTTGACATCGAACTTAACAAGGCTCAGTCAACAGTTACATCGCTAACCGATGCCGAGGTATATGCACTCATGCGCAAAAATCATCCCTACCTCAACACTCTAATCGATGACTTCCATCTGACACTCCAATAGTGACATGCAGAGTCAGATGTTTTAAAATAGCACGGCCCGGATCAATCGATCCGGGCCGTGTAGTATTATATCCTGATGCGATGCTTAGCTACGCTCGGCATAGGTCTCGCGTATGAAGTACACGCAACCTGCGCCGATCACAAGCAGGACACCGGCAAAAAGTATCATGTTAAGCTGGCTGTGACCGCCAAACAGATTATAAAGCACACCGCCACATACAGCAGCTACAATCTGCGGGATAGTGATCGTGCCGTTGAACAGTCCCAGATAAGCGCCCATGTGTTTGCCTGATATTGAATTGGTCAGGATGGTAAACGGCATCGCCAACATGGCAGCCCATGCTGCACCTACGAGGAAATAGCTTATAAACAGCTCATATTGGCCGGTAAAGAAGAAAGTGGATATAAATCCTATACCGCCGATAAGAAGGCTAAGAGCGTAAGCAAACTTACGGTTTTTGAAACTCGGAAGCACGGCAGCCCATACAACCGATCCGATAGCCTGAACAGCGAATAGAATACCGTTCCAGTTGGCCGCTTCCTGATAGGCCGCATTCTGTGTGCCCTGCGATCCTTCCCAGCCGAATGCCTGTTCTGCGACGGCACCTGCATTGTAAGTCCACATGTACATGAACGCACACCAGCAGAAGAACTGCACCAGACCTACGGTCCAAAACACCGTGGGAGCATCCTTAAGCAGCTTCAGGAAACCGGCCTTCTCGCCCTCCTCGCTCTGGGCTATACCGTGATATTCGGCATACTCCTTCGGAGGCATTTCCTTCACTTTACAGAACGTATAGATCACGCAGGCCATAAGTATAATCGCACCGCCATAGAATGAATATGTAACCGAATCAGGTACCTGATTACCTTCGGCGACATTGCTGACACCTATCCAGGCAAGTACGAACGGGAAAACAAATCCGACCACCGAGCCGGCATTGCAAAGGAAGCTCTGTATCGAATAAGCCAGACCTTTCTGCTTCTCATTGACCATATCGCCGACGAGCATCTTGAACGGCTGCATCGACACGTTGATCGACAGGTCAAGCATCATCAGGGCCACTGCTCCGAAAATAAGCGCCCCGGCCACTGCCAGATGAAAACTGCCGGCATTGGGGAGCAATGCCATGACTATGACCGCGAGGATCGAACCGAACAAAAGATACGGCAAACGACGTCCAAGACGGCACCATGTACGGTCGCTCAGTGTACCGACGATAGGCTGGATAACAAGGCCTGCAAGAGGAGGCAAAATCCAGAAATAGCTTAGCTCATGTGGGTCAGCGCCGAGAGTGGCGAAGATGCGTGAGATATTGGCACTCTGAAGGGCATAAGCGATCTGCACTCCGAAAAAACCGAAGCTCAGGTTCCACAGATTCCAGAAGCCAAGATCAGGCTTGATTTTGGTATTCATTGGTAATTTAATGGTTTAGATGACAACTTATTCAGAATCAGTTTGCAAATATAGCAAATATTTCTTTATATCCAATTACACAAGATAAAAGTTGTATTAAATTAAATTATTGGCCTCATCCCATCACATTTTTTACAAAAAAATATCGTGCATATTAAAATAAAAGATTTATCTTTGCATCGTTAAAGACAACCAACTTTTTATTCTTATCAATTAAAACTTAAACTATCATGGCTTACGTAATTACTGATAAGTGCGTTGCTTGCGGCACTTGTCTCCCCGTATGTCCCGTAGAGGCTATCTCTGAAGGTGACATCTATCACATCGATCCCGATACTTGCATCGAGTGCGGCAGCTGCGCAGAGGTTTGCCCCAGCGAGGCTATCATCCCCGGCGAATAATCGAGCGATAGCAAAAATAAAACAGGCTTACGGTCAATGACCGTAAGCCTGTTTTATTTTACACGGTGAGGCCCGCTCAGTTAGCCTGAGGAGCAACACCGTTAAGATTGTCAAGCATCATGCGCATAGGACGTGTCATGTCACCTGCAAGAGTCATGTTGCCCTGGCGTGTCTGCGGAGCGCGACGGCCCGATTCGAGATCAGCCAGACGCTGTTCGAGCATCTTCTTAATGGCCGCACGAGGCTGCGGATCCTTACACTCCTGTACTACCGGAGTAGCCCAACGGCACAATGTGAGGTCATCGACATCGAGATCGCCGTTGTTCCAGTATTCGTTGACCGCTGCCATGTAGGCATCCCAGTCACCCTTCTTCTGCGCATAGTTAATCAGCGTGGACAGACGCTGACGGTCAGCGCCGTCATAGCCACATTCATTCATCAGCTTGACGTAGTCGTTGAAACGGGCCTCATCAAGGACCGCCTCGCTGCCTTCACCGGTGATAAGAGTGCGGGGATACATTTCCCACACCTGACGCATCTTCATGGTCACCGGCATGTCGCCGACAGCAGACTTCAAAGCTTCGGGGTGCTTGGCGGTGTACACAAACGCCTCGTTAAAGGGATTGGAGATATATCGCATGAATATATCGGCAAGCTTGGGATCAGATGCGAATGTCTCGGCTTTTCCCGAAAGAATAGCCTCGGCGACAAGATTGCAGCGGTCACGCTTGTAGGCATTGCCCAGTGTGGCGATATAATCAAACAGGAATTGCTCGTCACGGTCACCGTTGTCAAAACGCTTGTCCATGTCGGCCGAGCCACGGTCTATGCTGTTGTCCTTGACACGCTGTATGAACTCCGGAGCCTCGCTGCCGCCCATAAAGCGACCTACCTCATTGCCGTCACCGTTGAAGATAAGGAATGTGGGAAATGCACCTACCTCATATTTCTTGGCAAGCGCAGGCCCCTCACCTTTCTCCATATCGATCTTGATCGACACGTATGACTTGTTCATGAACGCTCCTACCTCAGGCTGAGTGAATACAGTTGCGGCCATCTTGCGGCAGGGGCCACACCATGAAGTATAGCAGTCCAGAAACACCAGTTTATTCTCTTTCTTTGCCTTGGATACCGCATCCTTGAGCAGTGAGCCCTCAGGCATAAACTCGATACCCTGTGCATTGGCGGTGACTCCAAGCATCACCATCATCACAATGCAGATAATACTCTTTATACTCTTCATAATTCTATAATTACCGGTGATTGGTTTTTCAGCCCAAAAGTAATAATTTTATAGCAATAGGCTTATATACCTAACATTATTTAACAGCGCCACAGCCTTGCTCATGCATGACTGTGGCGCCGTATTACATTTAAGCCTTATATTAACGTGCTTTCTTTATATCCACATGGAAGTTGTCGATATCCATCCAGCCACGCTCCTTACCTGCAGGCTGCACTGACAGGAAGCCTACACGGGCACCGATCCAGGTACCCTCACGAGCCTTGAACTCCTCGCCGGCGGGAATAAACTTCTTGCCGTCGAGCGAATAGCTGAATTTGCAAACACCGCCGGGAGCCACGCTAACACGCATCTCTATATCGAGCTCGGCTACCGAGCGTGCGCCTGACTTATATGCCTTGGTAGGCTGCAGTGTGGCCACCTTGACCTCACGCTGCGGCTTGCCCTTATCAGCATCCTTGCACAGCAGCTGCTTGAGCACGTATGAGTCACCCTCACGCTCTGCCACGAGAGCGAAGTAATCGCGTCCCATGATCACAAGGCCTGACTCCTGTCCGTCGGCGTTGCTGACCACCTTGACCTTAGCGGTAGCGACAAAGTCCTCGGCCATGAATTTCTGAGTGAGCATATTGGGGACTTTCCAGAGATTGACCTCCTCACCGGTAAGCTTATGTCCGTAGATACGGTAGAAGCCCATGTCGGTAGGCAAGCCGAATGTCATGTTGTAATTACAGTTCCATGCCCACTGCAGGCCAAGTTCACGTGTATTGAAGTCGTCGTCGATCTGCATTTCATATTTGGGCTGACCCTCGATAGGCATGCGGTAAGTGCGAACCGGTTCGCCGCATCCGTCACCATCTTTGTCAACACCGATCACAGGCCAGTCATTGACCCATTCCATGGGGTTGAGATGTACTACGCGGCCCATATAGTCGCGGTCCTGGAAGTTGACAAACCATGATTCGCCTGAAGGGGTATCAACCCAGCCTCCCTGATGAGGACCGTTGATATCGGTGTTGCCCTGAGCCATGACAATCTTGTTCTCGTAGGGGCCGAAAGGCGACTTAGAGCGGAGAGCCACCTGCCAGCCGGTAGGCACGCCTCCTGCAGGAGCAAGTATGTAGTAGTAACCGTTGCGCTTGTAGAACTTCGGACCCTCGATAGTGAAGTCGCCGTTGTAGGTACCGTCGTAAACTATCACCGGATCACCGATAAGCGACTTGCCGTCGGGAGCCATTTCCGTAACGGTGATGATGGCGTTCAGACCGGAGCGGCTCGCAGCCCAGCCGTTGACGAGATAAGCCTTGCCATCCTCATCCCACAGAGGAGTGGTATCGATAATACCCTTGGCCGGCTGAACCAATACAGGCTTCTCCCATTCACCGCGTATATCCTTGGTCTTTACCATGAACACACCGAAGTCGGGATCACCCCAGTAGATGTAGAACTCACCGTTGTGATAACGGATCGACGGAGCCCACACACCGCAGCCGTGCTGAGGAGTGGCATATACGTCGAGCGGTTCAACTGCCGGGAGGGCATAATTGATAATAGTCCAGTTGACAAGGTCCTTGGAGTGAAGGATCGGAAGAGCCGGAGCATTGACGAAGCTTGAGGCAGTCATATAGAAGTCGTCGCCTACAGCCACGACATCAGGGTCACTGTAATCCTGGTTGATGATAGGATTGGTATACGTTTTAGCAGCTTCGGCCTGTAGCGGTGTCATCACTGACATGCACGCCGCTCCCGCAAGGAGCAATGATGTTAGAGTTGATTTCATGGGTTTATATTACTTGTGTTGCACAACAAAGTTAACGAAATTCTGTTAATTCAGCCTTATATGATGGTAATTAAATGTTATGGTAATCATTTTTTGCACTATTTTTGGCAGTTTGAGGCAAATGAGCTAATTTTGCACCTGTTATGGCCGTAACCAGCCTTACGGCATATTGTTTAACTAATACACAGAGACTTGGACATAGATCCTTTACCTGCCACTCCTCTGGCAGGAATTATAATGGCCATCGACAGCATGGTGACTGTCAGCCAACCAGCCGTGGGCAGTATAATAGCCCTTGTAATAGCCGCACTAGCTCTTGTTGTCTCAGGCTTCATATCAGGCAGCGAAATATCTTACTTCTCGCTCACCGCCTCTCAGCGAGAGCAACTTGATGAAACACCCGAAGGGCCGGCCATCAACAGGATGCTTGCCGATCCCGAGCGACTTCTCGCCACTATACTCATAGCCAACAATCTGGTCAATGTGACTATCGTCATATTATGTAACTTCGCATTCAACCAGATATTCACATTTCACAGCGGAGTCCTGAACTTCGTGTTTCAGAGTGTCGTGCTCACTTTCCTTATCCTGCTTTTCGGCGAGATCCTTCCGAAACTATATGCCAATACATATACCGTAAAGTGGGCCCGCATGGCTGTCGGAGGTGTCGGCTTTGCCATACGTCTGCTGCACCCCGTATCCTCGCTTCTCGTAAAGAGCGGCAGCATCGTCAACAGGGTCATCACTAAAAAAGCCGAAAACATATCGGTCGACGACCTGTCACAGGCTCTTGAGATGACAGATGTAAAAGCCACCGACGAAAAAGAGATGCTTGAAGGTATTCTGAAATTTGGCGACACCACCGCATCCGAGATCATGACACCGCGCGTCGACATGACCGACATCGACATCAAGTCGACCTTTGACGAAGTGATGGATGTAGTGCTGTCAAGCGGTTTCTCGCGCCTGCCGGTCTATGAAGGCACTGATGACAATATACGTGGCGTGCTGTACAGCCGCGACCTCCTGCCGTACATCGGCAAAGATACATCAGCCTTTGACTGGACCACACTGGTACGTGAGCCATATTTCGTGCCCGAATCGCGCATGATCGACGACCTGCTCGAGGACTTCCGCCGACGTCGCATCCACATGGCCATCGTCATCGACGAATACGGCGGCACACAGGGAGTGGTCACACTGGAAGATGTGCTTGAAGAGATTGTAGGCGACATCAACGACGAGTATGATGAGGAGGAAGTGACCTACCGACGCCTCCCCGACGATACTTACGTATTTGACGGCAAGACTTTGCTAACCGACTTCTTCCGCATCACCGACCTTAACGAGGAGGATTATGCCGACGTGACCGAGGACTGCGACACCCTGGCCGGAATGTTGCTTGCCATAAAAGGCGACTTCCCCAAGGCCAAGGAATCGATCGTGTACGGCCGATGCCGTTTCCTCATCCTGACCATCGAACGTCACCGTATCGCCAGCGTGCGCGTGAAGGTGATGCCGGCTGAAACCGAAGTCAACGCTCAATGACGCGACTCACACTTCTGCTGCCGGGCCTCGTGCTTCTTACAACCGCCTGTTCAGGACGGCATGATACGGGCAGCGGTATGATACCGCGCCGTGAAGCGCATTACCGCATCACAGCTTATGACTCAGCCACCGTCGACGTGAGGCTTCCCCGTGTCACCCTGGCGGTCAACGCAGCCGCAGCCATAGACACAGTGACCGCCGACAGCCATAACACATGGATCAACGTGACATATCCCCGCTACGGTGCGGTAATACGCTATACCGTCACCACCGGCGACGCCGCCATTCTTGACAAGGCTATCGACAACCGTCAGGAGCGGATGAGACTTAATGCCGGTTCAAGTCATTGCGAAGTGTCTCATTTCATCAATCCGTCAGGAGCCGAAGGCGTGATATGGAGTCACCCCACAGCAAGTGTAACACCTCTGCAGATGCTTGCCACCGATGGAAAGACCTACATGGTAAGCGGTACTGTCGAGATGAATGACAGCAATATCGAGCGCGCGGCACCGATTGTCGAAATACTGCGCCGCGACATGAATATAACAGCACGTTCACTATGATAACGCGCCTGCTTATCGGAAATATTCCCGTCTACGTAACGCGGTTCACCGACGCTGAGATGGCCATGCTACAACGCGAGGGAGAGCGGCATGCCGTCGGCCGACTGCTTAAGCATGCTCTTGGCACCGAAGGCTATTCTCACCGGGCCGACGGCTCACCGTATATCGAGCATCTGGAACGTGAGATTACCATCTCCCACTGCAAGGGTATTGCCGCCCTTGCGGTAGGCTATTCAGAGCGCATAGGACTTGATATAGAACGCATGCGCCCGACACTGTATCGTGTCAGGCGCAAATATCTTTCAGTCCGCGAAATAGATGTATGCAGCGACGGCGCCGCCTTACTGGCAGCATGGACAGTCAAGGAAGCGGTATACAAGGCAGCCGCTACACGGGGCATCGACTTTTCCGATGACATCAGTCTGCCTGACCGGGACGGAATAAGCCATACCGCCGACGGCCGGAGATTTCATGTCACAACCCTCGCCCGCTGCGGCTACACGCTGAGCCTGGCTACTCCTTGATGCCGTAAGCCAGATCGCCGGCATCACCGAGACCGGGCACGATATACTTGTGAGCGTTGATATCGGGATCGATAGCTCCTACCCATACGGTGGTGCGGTCATCGGGGAAATGCGATTTCACATAGTCTATAGCCGCCTGTGACGCGATTACCGACGCCACATGCACGTGGGCTGGAGTACCTTTGGTAAGCAATGCACGGTAGCTCAGTTCCATCGAGGCACCGGTGGCAAGCATCGGATCAGCCAGTATGAGTGTCTTGCCGTCAAGATTAGGCGAAGCGATATATTCTATGAAAATATCAAAATCATCCTTCTCACGATACTTACGGTAGGCCGAAACAAAGGCATTCTCACTATAATCAAGCATATTCAGAAAGCCCTGATGAAAAGGCAGTCCTGCACGGAATATGGTACCGAGTACAATCTGCTCATCCGGTTCAAGGCATTTTGCGGTAGCAAGCGGAGTCTTGATCTCCACCGTGCGATATTTGAAACGACGGCTTATCTCGTAGGCCATCACCTCTCCGATACGTTCCAGATTACGGCGAAAGCGCATCATGTCGCCCTGTATATCCAGATTGCGCAACTCCATCATGTAGCGGTTAACAACCGACGGATGCTCATCAAAATTGATTATCTCCATAACAGGTATTAAAACTAAATAAGGTCATAAAACTCATCGCCCGGGGCAACATGGCATCCGTTGAAACCCTGCTTGCGGGCGGCTTCGATATTGGCCATGGAATCATCAAAAAACAGCGTTTCCTCAGGGAGTATACCAAGCTTTTCGACTACATAATCAAATATACGGGGATCAGGCTTGCAGCATCCCGCCTCATAAGAGGTCACCATGCCGTCAAAGTAATCGGCGGTTGTGAGACCCTCCTGAGTGAAGGCCTTGGCGATATCCTGACGCCACATTATAGGGTTGGTATTTGACAGCAGATATATCCCGTAGCTCTTGCGCAGTTCACGCAAGCGGCGCAGACGCTCCACCGGAATACCGAGCAGGAACGCGTTGAAAGCGGCATCGATCTCTTCATCGGTCACAGGATGATCAATGTGCGCACGGACAGCATCGCGGAATTCAGACTCACTTATAGCTCCTTCCTCGAGGGCGGCAAAAGGGCCTGTCTGACCGTAGTCTCCGAGAAACCGGTCGATATCCTTAAAACCGAGACGGCGGAAGGCATCTTCACAATTCTGTCGGCGGATGTTCATAATGACACCGCCGAGGTCAAAAAGTAAATTCTTAATCATGCGGCAAACTTACAAAAAATCCCCCGCACAGGCAAAAAAAATGGGAGCCGTGTCATCTCGACAAGACTCCCTTGATTAGTAATTATTGGAAATGTTATCAATCGTTATAGAATTTTAAGGTGTTGTTTTCTACGGGGTTCTTCTCAAGAAGTATATCAAAGAACTTCTGGAGTACAGCCTGATTGCCGAACTGCTGGTCATAGCGAACCGAGTTTTCCTCATAGCTGTAGGGGCGAGCCTCGTTATCCACATCATACACCATGTATACATATACTCCGTTGTTGCCCTGAACCGGACCTACGAGAGCACCCTTGGCGGTTACGGGAACCTGACCGAGAAGCTGTGACTCCATAGCACCGATACCGGGGATGAACATCTGACCAAAACTTACTGTGGTGCTGTCAACGGTTGACTTCATCGCAGCGGCATAACCGGCCAGGTCGTTGGCCTTACCCTTGTACTCGTTGATGAGGGCAGCGGCTTTCTTGTTATTGCGGGCCTTTTCAGTAAGGGCCTGACGGATGTCAGGATCGCTTACGGGAACAAATCCGGGCTTGATGATGTCATCGACAGCCACTACAACGAGCATATCGTTCTGAGTGTCGATAACGGGTGAGATCTGACCTTTCTTGGCATCCATAGCCCACTTAACGGCACTGCGGGTGTAAGGAACATTACCGATAGTGGGGCTTGAAGAGCTTACCATAGCGGGCATAAGAGAATAACCGGCGGTAAGGGCCTTGGTCATTGTCAGTGAGTCAGCCACGCTGATACCGGCGATGAAGTCATTGAGATCATCGTTAAGCTTGGTAATGGTAGCGTCAGAAGGATATACCTTGTAAGTAACGGTTGCGTAGTCATATATAGTGACGGGAGCCTTCTTGGTGTTTACTCGCATTATGCGTGCGGCGCCGTCAGTGCTGTCAGCGATGAAATAGCCCTGACCTGCTTCCAGAATGGCAGTCTTTACATCATTGTCAGGAGCGGCGGCAAGACGGTTCCAGATGTCAGCCTGACCACCCTGTACACCATTCATTGCGAGAACCTCGTCAAAAGGCTTGCCTGAGTTGAGAGCGGCAAGAACTGAGTCACGGCCTGCGGCGTCACCCTGATAAGCCACGATGTCGATATTTACCGAGTCAACAGCCTGCTTGCGGTTGAGCAGCTTTGCAATGGTGTATTCGTCATTGATGTAAGAGATCATCTTGACGCTTCCGGGGATGCTGTCCTTTACGAATGAAAGCAGCTGAGGATTGTTGATATCGGCGTCTGTAGCGCTTACGCGGTCAATACCGAAATTGCTGTTACCGTTCACAGCCTCGAGATCGGCGGTTGCAGCCATGTCGGCAATTGTTGCGTCAACAAGAGCACGGCCTTCTGCCACATCCTCCTGCGAGGGAGTGATGTTTACGGTAATGTAATTCACTCGGCGCACCTCATCCTTCACCTTGTACTGGTTCTTATCCTTGTCGTACTCAGCGCGGATATCGTCGGCTGAAACAGGATAATCATCGTTGGAAAGTTCGCTGAAGCCCTTGCGCACGTAAGCGATATGGGTAGTCGAGGCGTTGCTGTCATAGTAAGCGCGGGCATCGAGGTCATTGGCCACGATGGCGCCACCTATCAGGTTCTGAAGCTTCTGCTGCTTGAGCATCTGCTCCATCTGCTTCTCCTGATTCAGCCATATTGCCTGAGCCTGCTGTACATATTCGGCAGGAACGTCACCGAACTTTGAAGGATTGTATGCAAGGTCATAAATGTCGCGGGGTGACTGGAAGCCCATCTGGTTGGCCAGCTGAATCATGGCATAATGGGGGTTGGGACCGAGCATTGCCTGGGTAAGTTCATTGTCGGTAACTTCAATACCGATTTTTGCGAGCTCGTCAGCAAAAAGCTGCTCCTGAACCATCGAGTAGAGCACGCTCTGCTGAAGCTGTGCGGGGTCTACCTTGGTGTTCTGCTGCTGATACTGCTGGTTGGCCTGCTCGTAGCGGCGCTGGAATTCCTGAATGTCGATTTTGTGGCCGCCGACCTTTGCGATCGTCGTGCCGGTACCAAAGAGAGTACGTCCTGAAGTGAAGAAGTCGCCGACAATGAATGCCAGAAGAGCGACACCTACTACTATAAGGAGCATTGTTGATCTCTTGCGAATTTTCTCAAGTGTTGCCATTTATTTGATCTGTGTTTTTTGATTTTTGCGGTAATATCGCGCAAAGATACGAAATTATTTACAATTACCGCCCCTGCCATTATTAAAAAATTATACTGTTGCAGTTTTCGCCAAACTTTTTGTCATGCACATGTCGCCATCCGCCATAATTTTGGAGAGATCAGACATTTCCATGCATCCTCGCCATAATAGTCCATCGCAGCATTTTGACATATCTATCGGAATATTTTAAAATTTTTGCCAAATAATTTTGCACATTACTTTCTTATATCTATATTTGCAGCGTGATATTAAGATTTATGTCACTGTTTACTATTCCACATTTCTGTCATTTTTGGATGTTATGTATCATATTTTATTATTTCTATCATGACAATAAAAGGTAAAAAGATTCCGGCCGGATGGCTTGTTGTATTTGTAATTATTTTAGCCGTAAGCATTGGCGGCTTGTTTATGACTCCGGAAGAAGGTTTGTACAGTCTGCCCAACGATCATCTCTATGCCAACGTGGCATGGATGATCACGGCGACGATTTTCGTCCTCATGATGACGCCCGGTCTCTCATTTTTCTATGGAGGCATGGTAAGAGCCAAAAATGTCATCTCAACCATGTTACAGAGTTTCATCGTGATGGGCTTTATAAGCGTCATCTGGGTGATATTCGGATTCAGCCTCGCATTCGGCAACGACATCGGTCATGTGATCGGCAATCCGCTGCAGTTTTTCATGTTTGACGGCGTCGGTATGAACAATGTGACCGACAACGACAGCACGCTCTCGCAGATCGGCATCGCCACCACCACAATCCCGCTGGCCCTGTTCGCACTGTTTCAGATGAAGTTCGCCATCATCACCCCGTCGCTTATCACCGGCTCGTTTGCCGAGCGTGTGCGCTTCTCGGGCTACCTTCTCTTTATGGTATTATGGGTGATCGTGGTCTACTGTCCCCTCGCCCACTGCACATGGCATCCTGACGGACTGTTTGGCATGATGGACGTGCACGACTACGCGGGCGGTATCGTGGTACATGCCGCTTCAGGTATCGCCGCACTCGCAGGCGCCATCTTCCTCGGACGCCGCACACCGTCGGAGGATGCCGCCAAACCGGCCAACGTGCCTTTCGTGCTTCTCGGCGCGGCGTTACTGTGGCTCGGATGGTTCGGCTTCAACGGCGGCAGCTCGCTGGCAGCCGACGGCGTGGCCATTCTCGCGTTTCTCAACACCAACACCGCTGCGGCTACAGCCATGATCACATGGGTAGTCATCGACGCCCTTTGCGGACGCAAGCCGTCGGCCATGGGCGCAGCCATCGGAGCTGTGGTCGGTCTTGTCGCCATCACCCCCTGCGCCGGCTGGGTAAGCGTGGGCCAGAGCATCTTCATCTCCTTTGTTATCACACTGTGCTGCAACATGGCCGTATCGTGGAAGGGCTACGGCCGCATGCTCGATGACGCCCTCGACGTATTTCCAACGCACGGACTCGGCGGTATTCTCGGCACAATCGCCACAGGCATTTTCGCTTATGGCTTCTTTGCCGACGAGAATCCCGAGATCATATCCCACACCCAGTTTTTCCTCAACCATATATGGGTACTTATGATCGTCGGCATCTATACATTCGTCATGAGCTACGCTTTGTACTGGCTCACCGACAAAATGATACCGCTGCGTGTATCGCGCCACAGCGAGGAGATAGGCCTTGACCGTTCACAGCACGGCGAAGAGTACACCCTCGAAGGCACCGGTATCGCCGAGGACACCCCCAGCGTCGCCGACTGGTTCCGCGGCATGGAAGAATCCTAATCCCCATACATCCTATGAAAAAAACGCCGTTGCAGGCATGAAGCTTGCAGCGGCGCTTTTTGTAGGATGCAATCAGTTTATTTCTTGCACTGGACTGCCATGCTCTCAACGGGCAGGCACTCCTTGTAGTTTTCGATGTACTTGTTGAAGCCTTCAACCTCCTCGGGGGTCGGGGTGATGCTGGTGCCGGTGTCGCCGGCAAATACCTCGACATCGAGGAAGTCGGCGAGATTACGCTCATCGCGGTTGTTGGCCATGTAAGACGCAAGCAGTGCCACGCCCCATGCACCGCCTTCGCCGGCGGTATCCATCACCGAGATGGGCGAGTTGAGAGCGGCGGCAAGGATGCGCTGACCCACGCCCTTGGTCTTGAACAGACCACCGTGGGCGGTGATGCGGTCAACCTTGACCTTCTCCTCGTCAAAGAGGATATCGTTGCCGATCTTAAGCACAGCCACCGAAGCGTTGAT
>CAZIPQ010000014.1:0-1148 GCA_964541165.1 uncultured Muribaculum sp. | reverse complement strand
TTGCAGTGTACCATGGCAACGAGGCTGCCGTCGGGGGTAGTCACCATGTCAATCATCTCGTAGGGCTTGCTGAGATCCTTCTCGAGCACGATCATGGAGAATGACGATGTACCGGCCGACACATTACCGGTGCGCTGCTTTACGGCATTGGTGGCGGTCATGCCGGTGCCGGCGTCGCCCTCGGGAGGACACAGGGGAATACCGGGCTTAAGATGACCCGATATGTCAAGCAGGTTGGCTCCCTGCTCGGTGAGCACGCCTGCATTTTCTCCTGCCACGAGTACCTTGGGAAGAATATCCTCGAGCTTCCAGGGATAACCCTTGGGAGCGATCAGCTTGTCAAACTTCTCCACCATCTCGGCCGAGTAGTTCTTGGTGGCGGGATCGATGGGGAGCATACCTGATGCATCGCCGATACCGAGTACTCGCTCACCGGTAAGCTGCCAGTGGATATAGCCGGCAAGTGTGGTGAGGTAGTTGATCTCGCTGACATGCTTTTCGTCGTCAAGGATGGCCTGATAGAGGTGTGAGATGCTCCAGCGCAGAGGAATGTTGTACACAAACAGTTCCGACAGCTCGGCAGCCGCACGTGAAGTGTTGGTGTTGCGCCATGTGCGGAAAGGCACAAGGATCTCCTCCTTTTCGTTGAAAGCCATGTAACCGTGCATCATGGCACTGATGCCGATGGCGGCAAGGCTCTCGATCTCCACGCCATACTGCTCGAGAACGTTGGCACGCAGATCGCGGTAGCAGTCCTGAAGGCCGAACCATACCGATCCGAGGCTGTAGGTCCACAGTCCGTCGACAAGCTGGTTCTCCCACTCATGGCTGCCCTGGGCTATGGGCTTGTTGTCCTGATCGATCAGGACCGCCTTTATACGGGTAGAGCCAAGCTCGATACCGAGGATGGCTTTACCCTGTTCAATAGTAGTCTTTGCGTCCATTTTCATAGAGTGTACTATGGCCGTCGCTTACACGAGGGCCTTGTTAAGCATATAGTACACCTCGTTGAAGCGGATTTCACGCTTGATGCTCTCGAAGGTAGTGTCCTTGTCGATATGGAGCATCTCGATACCGGCCATCTCTGCGTAGTCAATCCAGTATTCGGGAGTTACGTCGTAAGAGAAGCATGAGTGGTGAGTACCACC
>CAZIPQ010000013.1:0-31504 GCA_964541165.1 uncultured Muribaculum sp. | reverse complement strand
CGGTGCCGCATCCATGAGGATCATACCCATACAGCGCCGTCAGCGCTTCTCCTGCCGGACGATCATCTCCCAACCGCACCGCGGGCGGTCGGATTCATTTTTGTGAGGGGAAATGATGGCGGTGTCGCGGATTTTCGCCAACTTTGCAGTCGCTAAAATTCATGACCAATGCTTTCTACCGGTAAACTCGGTTTCTGGGGGCTGACCGCCCTTGTATTCGGCCTGATGGTCGGTGTAGGTATCTACAATCTGCCGCAGAATATGGCTGCTGTGGCCTCGCCGGGTGCCGTGTTCATCGCATGGATGGTGACGGCCGCCGGTATTCTGCCGCTCGTCATAGCCTTCAAATGGCTGAGCGACCACTATCCGCAATACAATGCCGGACTCTACCAGTATGCGCAGGCCGGCTTTGGCAACTATACCGGATTTAACATCGCCTGGGGCTACTGGCTCTGCACGGCTTTTTCCAACGTCACCTACGGCGTGATGCTCAACGACTCGTGCGGTGCGTTTTTCCCGGCCCTTATGGACCACTCATGGCCGACGGTGGTGTTCGGGTCGGTGCTGATATGGATTATGTTTGGCATCGTGGCGCGGGGCATCCAGACCGCCAAATTCATCAACACGCTGCTGGCGGCCATCAAGGTGGTGATGCTAATATTCATCATCACGATATTCGTGCTGTTTTTCCGCACGGGCCTGTTTACAGCCGATCTATGGGGTGGCGCCGTCACTGTAGGCGGCCTGGCCGAACAGGTCAAGGCCACGATGATGGTGACGCTGTTCTGCTTCTTCGGTGTAGAGGGTGCGGTGATGATGTCGGCCAGGGCGCGCCGGAGCTCCGACGTAGGCAAGGCAGGTATTGCCGGATTCCTTATCTCGCTGGTGCTTTATCTGGCCGTGTCAGTATTATGTTACGGCCTGCTGACACGCGCACGCCTTGCAGGACTCCCCGACCCGTCGATAGCCTACATACTGCGTGACACTTGCGGCGAATGGGCCTACTGGTTTGTCATCGTGGCGGTCATCATATCGTTGCTCGGAGGATGGGTGGCGTGGACACTCGTCGTGGCCCAGGTGCCCTATGAGGCGGCGGTAGTGGGTATACTTCCCCGGATGTTCAAGCGCGTCAACCGCCGCGGCATGCCCACATTCGGACTTTTCATGTCGAGCATCGTCATGGAGCTGTTTCTGCTCATGGTGGTCATGGCCGACGACGTCTACATGGCGGCGCTGCACATCACGGGCCTCATGATAATACCCTGCTACTTCTTCACCGGTCTTTTCCTGATCAAAAAGGCCGATACGCCGGCCATAAAGGTCGTGGCCTACATCACCACGGCATTCTGCGTGTGGATGGCCTACGCGGGCGGTCTTGAGGGGATGCTGATGACTTCGGTGTTCTATCTGCTCGGCACCGGCTTTTACGTCAGGGCCCGCCGCGAGAAAGGGGGCCCTCACGCGCATATCTTCACGAACATGGGCCGGTGGTTTCTCTACGCACTGTGCGCCGCATCGGCCGTCACGGTGTTCCTGCTTGCCGACACCTATCTGCAATAGCTTTTTTTAATCTTAAAAATTGCTTAACTTTGTGGGAAATATAGCCAATTACCAGTACCGATGAGATTTGACGAGCTTGACCTAAGCGATGACGTGCTCGATGCGCTTGACGCGATGAACTTTGACGAGTGCACGCCCATACAGGAGCGTGCCATCCCGCTGGCCCTCGAGGGGCGCGACCTTATTGCGGTAGCCCAGACGGGCACCGGCAAGACAGCCGCGTATCTGCTACCGGTCATCAGCCGCCTGAGCGACGGAGACTTCCCCGCCGACGCCATCAACTGCATCGTCATGGCCCCTACACGTGAGCTGGCCCAACAGATCGACCGTCAGATGGAGGGTTTCTCCTATTTCCTGCCGATCAGCAGCGTGGCTATATACGGCGGTACCGACGGACATGAATTTGCCCGCCAGCAGCGCGGACTGAAGATGGGCGCCGACGTGGTCATCGCCACTCCCGGACGCCTCATCGCCCATCTGAGCATGGGATATGTCGATCTGAGCCGTGTGTCATGCTTTATCCTCGACGAGGCCGACCGCATGCTCGACATGGGCTTCTACGACGACATCATGCAGATCGTCAAGCATCTGCCCAAGGACCGGCAGACACTGATGTTCTCGGCTACCATGCCCCCTAAAATCCAGCAGCTCGCCAATACGATACTTACCGACCCGGCCGAGATAAAGATAGCCGTGTCGCGTCCTACCGAAAAGATCGACCAGTCGGCATTCGTGTGCTACGAGCCGCAGAAATTAGGCATCCTCAAGCATCTGTTCAAAAGCGGCCACAATAAGCGCGTCATCGTATTTGCATCATCCAAGCTGAAAGTCAAGGAGCTCACCCGCGCACTGCGTCAGGCTCACTGGGCTGCCGCCGAAATGCACTCGGACCTCGAGCAGGCCGACCGTGACCGCGTGATGCTCGACTTCCGCGCCGGTCGCATCGACATACTCGTGGCCACCGACATCGTGGCGCGAGGCATCGACATCGATGACATAGCGATGGTGGTCAATTATGACGTGCCACGCGAGGCCGAGGACTACGTACACCGCATAGGCCGCACGGCACGTGCCGGAACTGACGGTAAAGCCGTGACGCTGGTCAGCGGACCTGACATGACCCGCTTCGGCTCGATAGAGCGCTTCCTCGGCTATGAGGTACGCAAGGAGGAGGTGCCGGCCGATCTCGGCGAGGCACCTGAATACCGTCCGTCAAGCCGCGACCGCGGAGGCAAAAAGCGGTCGAAAAGCAACCAGCCGGCCCGCCGCAAGAAGCAGAAGCCGGCTTCAGCAGCGCCTGAAGCAAAGGCTCAGACCCCGGAGGCACCGTCGGGCGAGGCGCCGAAACCGCGCCGCAAACGCAAATTCTATCCCCGCAAACACCGCAACAGGCCCGAAGGAAGCTCGGGCGCCTCATCCCCGCAGCCATGACCTCAGCAATCTCTCTCCCACCCTTTTTAACCCCTGAAATACATGCTCGTCAAGACTTATGCCGCGGCCGTCTATGGCATCGACGCAATCGTCGTAACCGTAGAAGCCACAGTAGAGACCGGTGTTGCCTTCAGCCTTGTCGGGATGGCCGACGTGGCTGTGAAGGAAAGTTATCAGCGCGTACGCGCCGCCATCAAACAATCAGGACTTGAATTTCCACGTCGGGCTGTGCTCGTCAACATGGCGCCGGCCGACGTAAAGAAAGAGGGCTCAGCCTACGACCTGCCGATATCGCTCGCCATCCTGGCCGCCTCCGAAGCCATGCGCAGCGACGACCTTGACCGGTACATGATCATAGGCGAGCTGTCGCTTGACGGATCGGTGCTACCCGTGCGCGGAATATTGCCTATGTCAATCAAGGCGCGCGAAATGGGCTTCAAAGGCATTATCGTGCCTAAGGGCAATGCGCGTGAGGCGGCGGTAGTCAACAATCTTGAAGTCTACGGCGTCGAGACCCTCCGGCAGGCGGTCGACTTCTTCAACGGCGAGAGTTCCCTCTCGCCTACCGAGGTAAATACACGGGAGGAATTCAACCGGGCCGTCAACGAATTTGATATGGACTTTGCCGAAGTCAAGGGGCAGGAAAATGTCAAACGCGCCTTTGAAGTGGCATGTGCCGGCGGCCACAATCTGCTCCTTGTCGGGGCTCCAGGTTCCGGCAAATCGATGATGGCCAAGCGCCTGCCGTCCATATTGCCTCCTCTTACCCTGCATGAGGCCCTTGAAACGACCAAGATACATTCAGTGGCCGGAAAACTCCGACGCGGCTCGATGCTCATGACCTCGCGGCCGTTCCGGTCGCCCCACCACACCATTTCGTCGGTGGCCCTTGTGGGCGGAGGCTCCAATCCGATGCCCGGCGAGATATCGCTTGCCCACAACGGCGTGCTTTTTCTTGATGAGTTTCCTGAATTTTCACGGTCGGTGCTCGAAGTCATGCGTCAGCCGCTGGAGGACCGCACGATAAGTGTGTCCCGCGCACGCTATGCCATCGACTATCCCGCAGGCTTCATGCTCGTGGCCTCGATGAATCCATGCCCGTGCGGTTACTACAACCATCCCTCGAAAGCATGTATATGCATGCCGGGGCAGGTAAGCAAATATCTCGGGCGCATATCCGGGCCGCTGATGGACCGCATCGACCTGCAGGTCGAAATCATGCCTGTGCCCTTCGACGAACTGACATCGCTCAAATCAGGGGAGCCTAGCGCCGACATCCGCCAACGGGTAATAGCGGCCCGCGCCATTCAGACATCACGATATGCCGACGAACCTGGCATACACTGCAATGCCCAGATGAATTCACGCCTCCTCGCCCGCTATGTCAAGCTCGACGACGCCTGCATGAAGATACTGCGCACCGCCATGACACGCCTCGACATGAGCGCCCGCGCCTACGACCGTATCCTAAAGGTAGCCCGCACCATCGCCGATCTCGAAGCCAGTGCCGACATCACCCCGCGCCATCTGTCGGAAGCCATCTCCTACCGCACCCTCGACCGCGCCTCCTGGGGCGCCACCGACAGCTGGGCCAATCAATCCAATAAGCCCTATTAGCCTTATTGGGCTAATCACCTGTGAGCATTCTGCAGGACATACTGCTTGACCTTCTGGAAAAGGTCGGTGGCAAAGACGAAGTTGCTCAAGGCTTCGTTAGTCGCCGTGTAGATTAGCTCTTTATTGCCCACCCACTCACGGTAGCCCTTGTTGATAAACACGATGTTCTCGCCGATGCCGAGCACCGAGTTCATGTCGTGGGTATTGATGACGGTAGTTATATTGTACTCATGAGTGATATCGCTGAGCAGCTCGTCGATGAGGATCGATGTACGCGGGTCAAGGCCCGAATTGGGCTCGTCGCAGAACAGATATTTCGGATTAAGGGCTATGGCACGCGCGATAGCCACACGCTTCTGCATACCGCCCGATATCTCGCTGGGATACTTGTCGTCGGCACCCTTCAGTCCTACTCGCTCAAGGCAGAACTGCGCACGGTCGCGCCGCTCGGCCACACTCATCGAGGTGTACATCATCAGCGGAAACTCCACATTGCCGAGCACGGTCTCCGAGTCAAACAATGCCGATCCCTGAAAAAGCATGCCTATCTCAGTGCGCAACGACTGCACCTGGTCACGGTTCATCTTCAGCAGATTGCGGCCGTCATACAAGATCTCGCCATGTTCGGGGGTTACAAGTCCCACGAGCGACTTCATCAGCACCGTCTTGCCCGATCCGCTCTGGCCTATGATAAGGTTGGTCTTACCGGTCTCAAAAGTAGCGGATACCCCCTTGAGCACCTTAACGCCGTCAAACGACTTCTCAATATCCTTTACCTCAATCATTGCATCAACAGTTTGGTAAGTATGACGTCGAAGAGTAATATCAGAATCGAACTTGCCACCACGGCATTGGTCGAGGCCTTACCCACATCAAGCGCGCCGCCTTTCACATAATAGCCGTAATAAGAGGCTACCGAGGTGATAATCACCGAAAATACAAGAGCCTTGATGATGGTGTACCACACGTACCATTCGACAAACATCGTCTGTATACCGTAGATATAGCGCGACACGGGTATCATGTCGGTGACCACCGCCACAAGCCATCCGCCCAGAAGGCCGGTAGCAATCGAGAACACCACCAGAACCGGGATAAAGAATGCAAATGCCAGGATCTTGGGCAGCACCAGGAACTGGGCCGAGTTAATACCCATGATCTCAAGTGCGTCAATCTGCTCGGTGACACGCATCGTGCCTATCTCCGAAGCGATGTTCGACCCCACCTTACCCGACAGGATCAGACACAACACCGCCGAACTGAATTCAAGCAGCAGAATGTCACGCGTCGCAAGACCGGTAGAATAGGCCGGCATGATAGGCGACGTCATGTTGAGCTGCATCTGGATGCATATCACGGCGCCGATAAAGATGGAGATGACGATGGTAAGAGGAATGGAGTCAATGCCGAGCTTGCCCACTTCCTGTATGAATTTACGGCCGAACACACCCCATTTAAGCGGGAGCGAGAACACCCGGTTCATGAACATGCAGTAACGGCCAAATGTAGTCAGTGACGATTTAATTAACATTGCATGGGATGGTTATTCATGCAAAGTTACAACAATTCTTGGCAATGAGTGGATTTTTTGCTTACTTTGTGATTTAAAAACATCATAAACCACAGCCCCAATGCTCGTAATAGGTATAGCCGGTGGCACCGGTTCAGGAAAGACAACAGTGGTCAGCAAGATTATCAGGAGCCTCCCGATAGGCGAGGTAAATGTGATCCCGCAGGACTCATACTATAAGGATTCGAGCCACATTCCGCCCGAACTGCGCAGTCAGATCAACTTTGACGAGCCGGCTTCGATAGAATGGCCGTTGCTGGAGGCCCAGCTGCGCCAGCTGAAAGCAGGAAAACCTGTCGAAATGCCTACGTACAGCTATCTGACCTGTACGCGTCAGACAGAGACAGTACATGTGGAGCCGCGCGACGTAATCCTTGTTGAAGGCATCCTCGTCCTGACCCAGCCCGAGCTGCGCGACCTTATGGATGTGAAAGTATTTGTCGACGCTGATGCCGACGACCGCCTGATACGTGTCATAGCACGCGACTGTATCGAGCGCGGACGCACCCCGCAGATGGTCATCGACCGCTATCAGGATGTGCTCAAACCCATGCACGAACGATATATCGAGCCGTCAAAGCGCTATGCCGACATCATAATCCCCCAGGGCGGCAACAATACCGTAGCCATCAAGCTGCTGACCGACTATATCAAGAGCCAACTCCGATAATACCCTCCACCGTGGATCAAGAAATAATCGAAGAAAAAGAAGAAAAGATGGTGCTACGCACCGAAAATCTTGTCAAGAAATACGGCAAGCGCACCGTGGCCAACCACGTGTCGATTGACGTCAAGCAAGGCGAGATTGTAGGTCTGCTCGGTCCTAACGGAGCCGGTAAGACCACCACATTCTACATGACCGTAGGCCTGATCACCCCCAACGAAGGCTCAATATACCTCAACGACCTCAACATCACAAAATATCCCGTTTACAAACGTGCGCAGAACGGCATCGGATATCTCGCGCAGGAGCCGTCTGTATTCCGCAAGATGAGCGTCGAGGACAACATACGCGCCGTACTCGAGATGACCGACACCACGCGCGAATACCAGCGCGAAAAGCTGGAGAGCCTCATCGAGGAATTCAGCCTGCAGAAAGTGCGCAAGAATCTCGGCGACCAGCTGTCGGGCGGCGAACGCCGACGCACCGAGATAGCCCGCTGTCTGGCCATCAACCCCAAGTTCATCATGCTCGACGAGCCTTTTGCCGGTGTGGACCCTATCGCCGTCGAGGATATCCAGTCGGTAGTCTACAAGCTCAAGGAGAAGAACATCGGCATACTCATCACCGACCACAATGCCCCCGAGACCCTGTCGATCACCGACCGCGCCTATCTGCTTTTCGAGGGCAAGATCCTGTTTCAGGGCACCAGTGAGGAACTGGCGGAAAACCCGATCGTGCGTGAAAAGTATCTCGGACGAGGCTTCACCTTCCACCGCAAGCACTTTGACTAAGCTGATTTTTTGAGTAGTTTTGTATTATGAAATGGTCTGATCCCCGACACATGAAGTGGTTACCGATAGGAGCGCTTGCCCTCATCGCGGCAGCGTGTGCATCACAAGGACGCCCTTCAGGAGGCGACTATGACATAGACCCGCCGGTATATGTACGCAGCAATCCCGCCATTGGAGCGAAGAATGTCAAGACCAACAAGCTCACCATCACCTTTGACGAAAACGTACAGGTCGAGGATGTGATGAACAAGGTCGTTGTGTCACCGGCACAAAAAAACATACCTTCGGTCACCGCCAACGGCAAAAACGTGCACGTGGAACTGCGTGACACCCTAATCCCTGACGCAACCTATACCATTGACTTTTCCGATGCCATCCGCGATCTCAACGAGGGTAACGAACTTGACGGATTTGCCATCGACTTCTCGACAGGCAACACCATCGACTCGCTCATGATATCGGGCATGGTGGTCGAGGCGCGCACACTTGAGCCCGCCCAGAACATGCTCGTGGGTGTTTACAGCAATCTCGCCGATTCGGCGATAAAGACGCTTCCACTGCAGCGCATCGGCCGCACCAACCAGCTCGGCCAGTTCACCATACGCGGCCTCAAACCGGGCGATTACCGCATATATGCCATCAACGATGTCAACCGAGACTACCACTGGGATCGCTCGGAGGATGTTGCGTTCTATGACGTGACGATCAGCCCGTCGGCGGAGGTAAAGACTCACAATGACACCGTGAAGCTGCCTGACGGCCGCGACACGATCGTGGAGCACACATATCTGGACTGCTATCCCAATGATATATTGCTTTCATGGTTTAATGAAAACTATCTGTCGCAGTATCTGAAAGATTATTCGCGCCCCGAGCGCCGGAGGCTGATGATCAATTTCTCGGCGCCATCCGACACCCTTCCCGAAATAACCCTGCTCAACGGCCCGGCTGCCGGCAAGCGCATTGACGAGTGGGCACGTCTCAACACAGTATCCACACTCGACACTCTCGACTACTTCATCACCGACACTGCGGTAATCGCACAGGATACGTTGCGTATTGAAATGCGTTATCTGCGCACCGACACCAACGATATGCTCACATGGGGCACCGACACACTGCGCGTGCTGTTCAAAGGCGCCCGTGAGGAAGCCCGTAAACGCGAGCAGGAGCAGAAAGACCTCGAAAAGCGTCTGCGCAGGGCCGAGCGCAAGGGCGAGAACATCGATTCGATCCTGGCCGCCTCCGCTCCAAAACCTGAATATCTCACCATCAAATCGGCCAACAGCAATACCCACAACTTCTTTTCAACGGTAAAATTCACTGTTGATCAGCCCGTCGAGTCGATAGACACCACGCGTATACTCCTGCTGCAACAGGTCAACGACTCCACGTGGGACACGATACCCACACCGCATTTCGCACTTTCCGACACTTTGCGGCAGCTGAACTTCGAGCTGTTCAAGTCAGACTGGCAACCCGGAGGCCGCTACAAAGTGCTGATTGATTCCGCGGCTATGACCGGCATCTACGGTCTGCCTAATCAAAAATACAACTTTGAGTTCTCGGCACGTCCTACCGAGGACTATTCCGCACTGTTCTTCAATATCACCGGAGTCAGCGATTCAGCTATCGTAGAAATCCTTGACAAGAGCGACAAGCCTGTAGCCGAAGCGCCGGTAGTCAACGGTCTGGCAGAGTTCCCGTATATCGACGCGGGCGAATATTACGCCCGTCTGTACATCGATGCCAACGGCAATGGCAAGTATGATACCGGCATCCTCGACTCAATACAGCCCGAGGAGACATATTACTATCCCAACAAGATACTCCTGAAGAAAAACTGGGATGTCGAACAGTCGTGGAATATATACGAACTGCCTATCGACATGCAGAAGCCCAAGGAGATTGTCAAGAACAAGCCCAAGAAAGCCAAACGCCGTCGCAACAAAGACGGTACATATGTCGACGAAGAGACCGGCGAAACCATCCGCGACGAGGATGAAAATGACGGTTACGGAAACCGCGACTATTTTGATCCGTCGGGCCTCAACAACTTCGGCAGGTTCTAAATCACACCAAGTATACCGCTCATGCCAAAGACACCTCAGCTTGACAGTTCGCTTATATCCGATCCCCGGCGCTACAACATGGCGCTGAGGATCAGCGATACGCGCCTTGACATACTGCTGAGGCAGTCGGTTCCCGATGAAAACCTGATATACAGCGCCGTCACACTCGACACCTCCACTACTGAAAGCCTGTCGAGAGCCCTTGAGGAAGCGGTATATGACAATCCGGCTCTACTCGGTGACTTCGCCGGAATAAGTGTCATTATCGAAAGTGCCCGCTACACGGTCGTTCCTGATGTTATCGGCAGTTTCGGCGACGACTTCATGGATACGGCAAGCGACATCCTCCTGCCGCCCGACGATCTCCCCACAGAACTTCTGACCACACCGATAGCTGATACCGGGGCCATGTCGCTCATGCGTGTGCCGTCAGAACTCACGGCTTTCCTGCGGCGCACATTCAACAATCCCGCCATAATTCACCACATGGCACCGCTGGCCGCTTACTGCCTAAACGCAGAAAAACTGGCAGGAGCCCGGAGAATGTATGCCAACCTGCGCACCGACTCGCTTGACATTATCGCTTTTGACGGCACGCGGTTGCTGATGGCCACTACATTCGGATTTCGTGACACGATGGACGCCGTATACTACATAATGGCGACACGCGAGCTGCTCGGCCTCACCGCCGCATCCAATGAATTGCTGCTGGCCGGCAATCCGGAACTGCGTGGAGCCGTCACACCTATACTGAGGCGCTACGTGCCTTATGTTATGCCGGCCATATATCCAGCCGACATTATGCGGGCCGGCAAAGACATGATGCGGGCTCCTCTTGACTTAATAGCCTTACAATTATGCGAATAATACGCGGAAAATACGGGCGCCGGCGATTTACGGTACCCACCAACATCACTGCACGTCCCACCACTGACTTCGCACGTGAAAACATATTCAACGTCCTTGAAAACATGGTTGACTTCGAGGGTATGACCGCCCTCGACCTTTTTGCCGGCACGGGGGCCATAAGCATCGAGTTTCTGTCGCGCGAATGTGCCTCGGTGACAGCCGTTGAGAAGGCAGCCACGCAATACCGGTTCATCCGCAGCGTGGCGGAACAGCTCAATGACCCGAACCTTCACGTGGTGCGTGGCGATGTGTTCAAGTTCATCGAGTCGTGCAAAGAGAAGTTTGATATCATATTTGCAGATCCTCCATACGACCTGCCGCGCTTCGGCGAAATTCCCGGTCTTATCCTGAATTCAGACATGCTCAAGCCTGACACACTGGTGATAGTGGAACATTCGCGCAATTACGACTTCTCCTCACTGCCCGGTTTCATGGAACACCGGGTGTACGGATCAGTCAATTTCTCAATATTCCGCAATCCTGCAGCAAATAAAAACGAGGACTCTGACTCAGCCCTCGCGTAAAAAAGATATCTCGTCAAGCATGCTGTGAGCCAGCATACGCGTAAGCGGCACATCGCGCTTCTGCTCGGCAAGAGCCGCAGCTTCTACCTCATCGATATGAGCCGGCAGAAGATTGAATATGAGCCTTAATGCGGTATAGCGCACCATATCGCTTTCACTGCCGAGCAACGACACCGCGAGCTGATAGGCTCCAGAATAATATCGCAGCAGCTTCATGCAGAGTATATCGGCCACTTCCGGTGTCGGCACCTCGGCGATCCACTTACGCGCCATCGTGTCGTCAACCTCTTCAACAGGATACAGCATCGGAGCAAGCAGCATGCACTCACGTGTCGAGCCGGAGTTCCATAATTCCGTCGCCAGTCGGGCATCACGGGTGAAGTCACGTGCAATTGCCGTGAGTTGCGGAAGATTAAGCCCGAATATCATCCGGTAAGGCATACCGGCTGCCCGCAGGCTATCGGCCAACGCTCCGTTACGCATCGCATAAAGCCGCTTGCGTATGTTCTGTATCGTTTCCTGTTCCATCAGGCTGTAGGATTAAGCATGTTGAATATATCACGGATATAAGCCACCGGGTCAGAGGCCTCAGTGATCGTTTCCGATAGCGCCACTCCCCTTACCACGGGAGACAATTTTATCTCGCCGGCCTTATCGGCCATCTCCACCACAGGCAAAGCGGCACCTGACGCACCCACCGCAGCGACATCCGAGGGAGCCACCCGCACATAGTCAAGATCGGCACGTGCGGCGGCCAAAGCCTCGTCAGGAGTGGTCACGTCAATACCAATCACGGCATGCGGGCCGAGATATTCACGCGCCTGAGCCGGAGTTAATGCAGCTGACGAGGTCAGATGCACGCCATGCACCCGTAGCTCCTTGACAAGTTCTATTCGGTCAGTAATCAGGAAAAACGCATCATGCTCCTGACACATCGGCGCTATCTCGAGCGCAGCCGTCTTTACCTCCTCGTCAGAAGCACCGGGCATCGACAGCTCTATCCAGCGACAACCGCCTTCAAGGGCCATCTGAGCCTGCTCCGACACGCTGTAGCGCGGCGAGTCATTGGTTACAAATTGCAGCATAGTTATTCGGTTCGGGCAAAAGGCTCGATGACCTGTACTTCGTCACCATCCTTCAATATTGTCGCATCGCGGTCAACCAGCGGCACCACAGTTCCGTTGAGGGCGGTAGTGATATCGGTCGGATCTATTCCGGCAAGGTTAAGCGCTCCCTGAAGCGATGTATATTCAGGTACTGTCATCGGTCGGCTGTTTACAGTGATATTCATAACTCTTGGATTTAATATTAAACTATCATCTATATAACAAACCGGACCCGTAAATTGTGCAGATTAAATTAATATGTTGATTTCGTCGGCCTCGTCAAGCACCGGAAACTTTTCGCGGAAGTGCCGCAGGCTGCTTCGTGACAGTTCGGCGTATAAGGTGGCATGCTCATCGGCAGTCCCTATCGGCTGACCCTTAGGCTCCACAATTACCGAGCATCCCGAATAGGTAGCAGTACTGTCACTGCCACGGCGGTTGCATCCCACTACATAACACTGGTTCTCGATCGCACGGGCCACGAGAAGCTGACGCCATGCATATTCACGCGAATCGGGCCAGTTGGCCACCACTATCAGCAGGTCATATCTTGCACCGGCATTGCGCAGCCAGGCCGGAAACCGCAAGTCAAAGCATACTGCCATAGCAATGTTCCATCCCCTGTAACGTATCACCGGCATGGGCGCCTGTCCGCGCTCATAAACCTTGTCCTCGCCGCCGGGTGAAAACAGATGACGCTTGTCATAGTAGTATTCATCGCCGGTAGGCTCGACAAAGAAGGCGCGGTTATACAGCCTGTCATTATCGCTTACGATAACCGAGCCGCATACAGCCACATTGTGACGCCGGGCCAGTTCGCGCACCAGGTTCAGTGACTTTCCGTCAACCGGCTCTGCAAGTTCACGCACCTTCCCGGCATCGCATACAAATCCTGTATTGAACATTTCGGGAAGTACTGCCACATCCGTGCCGGAAGGCAGATGTGCCATGGCGTCGCGCACCGCATCAAGAGTCGCCTCCTTGTCACCGTCGACAATATCAAGCTGTACCGCAGCGACTCGCAGCAGATCACTCATCGTCAGTAATAAATTTTTCGGGATATTTGGCCGTAAACCGGCTGTAAAAACGTTTTATCGCACGCATGTCAGCCTCGACATCGCCGGTAGGCTCAAATCGGGTCGTGATCTGGATAGTGCGTGTGGCAAAGTCAAGCGCCCCCAGCAGCAGAGGCACATCGGCCTCGCGGGCAATATGGAGAAATCCGTGGCGCCATTTTGCCGTACCCTTTCGGGTACCTTCAGGAGTGATGGCGAGTACAAGGCGCTCACTGCGTCGGAACTTTTCGACAATCTCCTCCGTAAGCGAGGATCCATGTTTTTTAGGTACGGGAATCCCGCCTATCGCCCTGAAAAAATATCCCAGCGGCCAGCGGAACCATGCCTCCTTCATCAGGAAGCCCGCGCGTCGGCCTATGGAGTGATAGGCAAGTTCTCCCAATATGAAATCCCAGTTGGAGGTGTGCGGTGCCACACATATCAGGCACTTGGCATAATCGGGTGTGGTGATCTCCACCTTCCACCCGATTATTTTCAATATCCATTCTGACAGCCTCATCGGCATTGTCATTAAGCGTTAAGCCTTTTTGTTAAGATCTTTCTGTGCCTGGGGAAGAGCCTCATTCATAGCGGCTACAGCCTTGTTGACACCATCGAGGAAGTCAGCCTTCAGCTTGCCATAGGCCTTGCTGAAATACTTTCTGCGGGCTTCCTTGTAAAGATGGCCGTTTTCGAAGCTCTTCTCGTTTTTGTCAAATGAGAAGCTTACTCCTGCAAGTGCCTCGCCCTGAAGATCGGCGATATCACATATTATCTCATCCATCTTGCGGGGCTCCACACCGGGGATAAAATTACGGGTGATGATACACTCGCCGGCTATATCGCCACACATTGCCTTGATGCTCTTTTTAAGTCTGCGTTTGTTTGCCATTTCTGTTAGTATTTTGGTTATATACCGCGAATATACTAAATTTTGACGACAAGCCCGCAATCACAGCCGGAAATTCACCGGCAGAATAAAATACACCGGCACCGGCTCGCCATCAAGCAGACCGGCCTGCCACTGAGGCATCGAGTCAAGTACCCTCACTGCCTCGCGGTCAAGCGAAGGCTCGACACCGCGCAGCACGTTGACGTGAGTGATCTCACCGTCAGGCTGTACGACAAACGAACACAGCACACGTCCGTGAACACGCTCACGGTAAGCCTCGGCGGGATACTGGCGGGTAGAGTTTATATAACATACAAGAGCGTTGATGCCTCCGGGAAACATCGGCGGGACATCCACATCGTCACATTCATAGGCCTCGATCAGTTCGGCGCGCATATTTCCTCGGTGCGCATCATTCAGCATTGCCAGGGACTGGGCAGTGGTATGGGCCATTATCCGGCGCATCTGGGCACTTGCCACAGTACCGCACAAGCCGATCAGCAAGACTAATAGTAAAAGTTTATGTCTGGTATCAGTAATCATAGCAAAATTTTTCAGCTACAAATATATACGCAACCTTTGAAATAGACAACTCACTTATGATAATTTTGTAAATGTTTATAGTTCTTTGACACATTGACACTATAAAATGCGTTATCTGACCGCAGCACAATATGAATGAAGGTAATGCGTTTATTAAAATATGAAGCACGGGGTAATGACATCATTGTGCGTAGCCGCAGCCCTTACCGTCCAGGCGGCCGGTGACGGCTCCACAGCCTACAACTTCCTAAATCTGCCCGCCTCAAGCCATGTATACGGCCTGGGCGGCGTCAACACATCCCTCATCGACTACGATATCGCTTCCATCGAACAAAACCCCGCGCTGCTCGGTCCCGAGCTCAGCAATCAGCTGTCATTAAGTTATATGCGTTATATCGGCGACTGTAATTTTGCGTCTGCCACATACGGTCATTCCGCAGGTGAACACGGAGCATGGGCCGCATCGATACGCTATTTCGGTTATGGCGAGATGAAAGCCGCCGATGAGACAGGAGCTATAACCGGCACATTCAGCCCACGTGACATCTCGGTAAGCGCGACCTACAGCCACGACATAAATGACTGCCTGAGAGGCGGTATTTCGATAAAGGCAATCCACTCCTCCTACGAGATATATTCAGCCACGGCCATTGCCGCCGATCTCGGAGTGAATTATTATGACATCGAGAGCGATCTTTCGTTATCGGCGGTAGTCACCAATCTCGGCGGACAGGTAAAACGCTTCAACGACCATTCCGACAAGCTGCCGGTTGACATCCGGCTCGGCATGACAAAAGGCTTAGGCGAGACCCCGTTCCGACTGTCACTAACCGCATGGAACCTCACCAAATGGCATCTGCCCTACACTGATCCGGGCGATGGCTCGGGCCAGACCGAGGAAAAGGTCAAGGACACTTTTGCCACCAATCTGATGCGCCACCTTGTAATCGGCCTTGAATATCTGCCGTCCGACAATTTTTACGCCGGCATAGGCTACAATTACAAGACCCGCACCGACATGTCGACCTACAAACGCAGTTTTCTATCAGGCTTCTCAGCCTGTGCCGGTTTCAACGTGAGCCGGTTCAGTATCGGCGCTGCCATCGCCTCGCCCCACAACGGAGCGATGACATTCATGCTCAACATCACCGCCTCGCTGTCGTCACTCACCCAATAAGGCCCGCAGATCATCCACCACCGCCACGTGAGGATACTGCTCGAGCTTGCCACGTGGAGTGACGCCATGCAGCACACCGGCAAAATCCACGCCTGCATTGACCGCCGTAGCGGCATCGACCGTACTGTCACCACAATAAAGCACCTCATCACGTTCCACACCGAGACGAGCCATAGCGTCCTCAATCCCTTCAGGTGACGGCTTGGCTGACTTCACATCCTCTCCGCCGACAATTATGTCGACCGGCACCCGGTCAAAGTGCCGCAGAAGAAAATCCTCGATACGGTAGCGGTATTTGGTGGAGATTATCCCTGTCTTGACACCACGCTCTTTCAGTGCATCAAGCAGATCCGGGACTTCGTCAAAAAGCACGGTTGCGGCGTTCATCAGCCTGTCGGCCACGCTGACATATTCCTTTCTCCAGCCGGCAAGTGTCGCCGGATCGGTCTCTCCCGTCATTTCAGTGAAAGCCTCCTCGAGAGTAAGGCCGATAGTGCGCTTAATGGTGTCGTCATCTATGCCTGTGTAGCCGTGACGGTCAAGCACATCCTTGAAGCACATCACGATTCCCCTGGATGAGTCAGCCAGAGTGTAATCAAAATCAAAAAGATAAGCCTTATAGGGCTTATTAGCCTTATTAGCCCAATTAGGCTTATTAGTCTTATTAGTTTTCTCAGGTTCCTTCATCAAAAAAGCTTGCTAATATTGCAAAGGTAATAAAATATCGGAATATCCCGGCATGATTGCTCACCACTCCCGGTACGCCGGAGACATAAATTTTGCTGTCAGCAGAAAATAATGTATATTTGTCAGTCTATTTCAAAGCAATCACTTATGACCGACCATAAGATCACAATCGCTATCGACGGCTACAGTTCGTCGGGCAAGAGTTCAATGGCCAAAGCCCTGGCAGCCACCATAGGCTACCGTTACATCGACTCCGGAGCCATGTACCGTGCAGTCACCCTGTGGGGCATGCGCAACGGTATGGTGGCTGACGGCACAGTCGACACCGAAGCTCTTGTCAACGCACTGCCCGACATCACCATAGACTTCTGCCGCCAGCCTGACGGCAGCCAGCACACACTGCTCAACGGCGAGGATGTGGAGGAGGAGATCCGCCGTCTGCCGGTCTCGGAAAATGTATCGCACGTCTCAGTCATACCCGCCGTAAGACATAAGCTTGTGGAAATCCAGCAGGCTCTCGGCAAAGGAAAAGGCATAGTGATGGATGGCCGCGACATAGGCACCACAGTATTTCCCGATGCCGAGATGAAGGTATTCGTGACCGCATCCCCGCAGACACGCGCCCAGCGCCGCATGAACGAGCTGATCGACAAGGGTGTTGCAGTAACCTATGAGGAGATTCTGGCCAATGTGGTGCGCCGTGACCATATCGACGAGACGCGCGAGGAGAGCCCGCTGCGCCGCGCCGATGATGCCGTGATACTCGACAACTCCACCATGGCCGTAAGTGAGCAGAATAAATGGCTGCTTGATCTCTATAAAGAACGTACAGCCGATGCGCATTGAGATTGACGAGGCTTCGGGATTTTGCAACGGTGTGGTATCGGCGATAGCAAAGGCTGAAGCCGAGCTTGACCGGACCGGACGCCTGTATTGTCTCGGCGACATAGTGCACAACAGTGACGAGGTCGAGCGGTTGCGCCGCCGAGGTCTCATCACGATTACCCATGAGGAACTCGCCAATCTGCACGACGTGACAGTATTGCTGCGCGCCCACGGCGAACCGCCTTCCACTTACGAGATAGCCCGGGCCAACAACATAACCATCATCGATGCCACATGCCCTGTGGTGCTGCATCTGCAGCGCCGCATACGCGAGTCGCATGCATCGCGCACTCCCGGAGAGACAATCGTCATATACGGCAAGCGCGGTCACGCCGAGGTCAACGGCCTCGTGGGCCAGACGGCAGGACAGGCTGTGGTGATCGAAGATGTATCCGAACTCGACTCGCTCGACTATACCCACGACATAGTCCTCTACTCCCAGACCACCAAGTCGCTTCAGGGACTGTCGGCCATGATTGATGAAATAGGCCGCCGCAAGGAGCCGGGAGTCACATTCCGTTACTACGACACAATATGCCGGCAGGTCAGCAACAGACTGCCGCAGCTCCGCCGCTTCGCCGCAGCCCACGACCTGATACTCTTCGTGAGCGGCAAGAAGAGCAGCAACGGCAAGGTGCTTTTCGGTGAGTGTTCCGAAGTCAACCCTCACACCCGTCTCATATCCAACCCCAGCGAGATACAGCCCGAATGGCTCGAAGGCGTGAATTCAGTAGGTATATGTGGCGCCACCTCAACTCCGCGCTGGCTTATGGAGGATGTAAAAGAATATCTCACGCGTCTCTGTTCCGACCATGGATAACTTCATCGCCATCGACGTGGAGACGGCCAACAATCATCCGTCAAGCATCTGTGCCATCGGAGCTGTAAAGGTGGAACACGGCATTATAGTCGATCAATACTATTCGCTCGTAAAACCCGAGCCTGAGTTTTATTTCCGCTATTTCTCCGAACAGATACACGGCATCTTCAAGGAAGACACCGAAAACGCACCCACCTACGACATGGCGTGGCGTGACATGTGCCGGCATTTCCACATCGACGATCCTGACAAAATGGTTTTCGTGGCCCACAACAAGGCCTTCGACGAAAAGTGTCTGCGCGCGGCTCACCGCACCTATGGCATGACATGGGGCGACAACCCTTTTTTCTGCACTCTGTGCGGCGCACGGCGTGCGATACCGCGCGGCATGATCGGCAGTTACTCACTGCCGGTAGTGTGTGACTTCCTCGGAATCCCATTCAACAACCATCACAACGCCCTGGCCGATGCCTTGGCTTGTGCAAAAATAGCTATGGCAATATTATGATACGCTTATTATCACTCTCACTGTTGCTGCTCACTCTCACGGCATGTGGCAGCAAAATCAACAAGGAGGCCCGCAAGGATGGCGAGGAGGCCGCCCGCACACTCGTCAACGAGGCTGCGGGGATGTCAACCATGGAACTTGAGAACTTCCTGCTTAATGTACGTGCCAACGAGTATATCTACCGTGAAAACGGCCAGGACCGCGCCGCCGAGGTTTATATAAAGAGCTTTGAGGACTATATAAAGGAAAACTCCGACTCGCTAACAAAACTTATTTTCTGAAAAATGCTTACATTACAGCAATACGTCGACCTTGTCAACCGGGCCATTGCCGACATCACTTATCCTGAGAAGCCTGCCGGACTCTATGAACCTATCCGATATGCACTTGCAGCCGGAGGCAAACGACTGCGCCCGATGCTGCTTATGGCATCGGCCGACGCTTGCGGACTGGCTCCGGAGCAGGCCATGGATCAGGCTGTGGGCATAGAGATGTTTCACAACTTCACCCTGCTGCATGACGATGTGATGGACCGCGCCGACACCCGCCACGGCATACCCACCGTACACTGCAAGTGGAACGATGCCACGGCCATTCTCTCAGGCGACACGATGATAACACTGGCCTCGCGGCGTTTCACAAAAGCAGCTGACGCCGCTATGTCGAAGCGTCTTGCCTCGACATTTGACACAATGGCCATCGATGTCTATGAAGGCCAGCAGCTCGACATGGACTTCGAGGGGCGTGCCGATGTGACCTACGACGACTATACCGCCATGATAGCCCGCAAGACAGGGGCGCTGATCGCCGCAGCCACCGGTACGGGTGCCATGATTGCCGGAGCACCCGCTGAAGCGCACCGTGCTTTCGTAGACTACGGAATGAACCTCGGACTTGCCTTCCAGCTTCAGGACGACTGGCTCGACACTTACGGTGACCCTGCCGTATTCGGAAAGAAAATCGGTGGCGATATCCTCAACGACAAGAATACAGCGCTCAGGGTACTCGCCCTCGAGAAAGGCTCGCGCAGCCAGCGGACGGCATTGACCGCTCTCGACGGCAGGCGTGATCCTGAAAAAATAGAACTTGTCAAGGCTATTTATGCCGAGACAGGGGTAGCCGACCGTTGCCGCGCACTCATCGACACATACGTACAGCGCGCTGTTGAAGCAATCGATGCGACCGGTCTTGAAAGCGAAAGCCGCGAATTCTTCACCGGTCTGGCTGAAAAACTAAAGGTGCGCCGTTCATGATTGTCGACACCCATTCCCATCTGTATCTCCCTGACTTCGAGCATCCGGGCGAAGCTGTAAAGCGCGCTTTGGACGCCGGTGTAGGCCACATTATATTTCCCAACGTCGATCTCACCACGATTGAGCCGATGAAGGCTCTGCATGACGACTTTCCGGAACATACCTCCATGGCCATGGGCTTTCATCCCACCGAGGTAAACGACAGCTGGCAGCAATCGCTTGCCACAGTCGAGGAGGAGCTGATGTCTGACCCGGCCAGATACGTGGCCGTAGGAGAGATCGGCATAGACCTTTACTGGGACAAATCCTTCCGTGAGCAACAGATGCTGGCGTTTGAGCGTCAGGTACAATGGGCCACACGACTCAATTTGCCCGTGATAATTCATTGCCGCGAAGGTCTGGATGAAGTCCTTGAAGTACTGGCCGGAGTGGAAAAGACACCGCAGGGTGTATTCCACAGTTTCGGTGGAACGGTGGAAGATGTCGAGCGTATACGCCGGATCGGCGATTTCTACTTCGGCATCAACGGCATCGTGACATTCAAGAATTCACGACTGAGAGAAGTGCTTCCGGCGATAGGCCCCGAAAGACTCCTGCTTGAGACCGATGCACCGTATCTATCTCCGGTACCTCACCGGGGCAAGCGTAACGAAAGCGCCTACATCATCCATACGGCCGCCCACATGGCGGCTTCCATGGGCATTCCCGCCGATGAGCTCGCCGATATCACCACCGCCAATGCAAAAAGGCTGTTCAACCTGTCCCATATCAGCTAACCACTACCGCCATGGTAAAAATAGATCTTGATTCTGTCATACGCAAACGCGCTCCGCGGCATTACCGGTTTATTCCTCGATGGATCATCCGACAGATGGAACGCATAATCCATCAGGACGGCCTCAACGATATCCTTGAGCGTAATGACGGTCTGGACGGAGTCGACTTCTGCCGGGCCGTGATCAACGACCTTGAGCTAAGCTATGATGTTGAAGGAGCCGATAATCTGCCTGCTGACAAGCGCATCATCATCGTAAGCAATCATCCCCTCGGCGCCCTCGACGGCATCATAATGATCGATTGGGTGGCGAGTGTGTACGGACGCGACGTCAAGTTTGTCGTCAACGACCTGCTGATGGCCGTCGAACCGCTCCGTGACGTATTCCTGCCGATTAACAAACATGGCCGCCAGACACGTGGCAATACCGAGGCCATCGACACGTGGCTTGCAGGTGACGCACCGCTCATCGTATTTCCGGCAGGACTCGTATCCAGACGCCAAGATGACACAATAAAAGACCTCCGATGGCAAAAAATGTTCGTGAATAAGGCTATCGAATATCATCGTGACGTAATTCCGGTGTATTTTAAAGGTCGTAATTCATCGTTTTTTTATAATTTTGCAAAACTACGGGAACGAATAGGGCTTAAATTTAATATCGAAATGATATTGCTGCCCCGCGAGATATTCCGTAGCCGCCGGTGCCGTTACACGATCCGCGTCGGAAAACCTGTCAGCTATACCGCTCTCGAAGGGGGCGGAAAAGCGATGCAGGAAGCCGAGCGGGTGAAAGGCATCGTCTATGATCTTGAACGCAACTGACAATACATTACGCTGCTTATGGAGCAACCGATTATAGAGCCTGTTGACGTAAAGCTGCTGAAAAGCGAGCTGACTCCCGCCACGTTTCTTCGTGACACCAACAAAGGTGGCAACCAGATATACATTGTAGATGCCAAGACCGCACCTAATGTAATGCGTGAAATCGGCCGTCTGCGCGAAATCGCATTCCGGAATGCGGGAGGAGGCACAGGCAAGGATTGTGACATTGACGAATTTGACGTCATGGACCCACCATGCCGCCAGCTGGTTGTATGGGATCCGGATGCCGACTGCATTCTCGGAGGCTACCGGTTTATCATCGGTGATGACATCCGTATTCTGCCTGACGGCACACCGCGTATTGCCACAGGCCACATGTTTCACTTCTCCGATCGCTTCATCAATGAAATGCTCCCCCATACCATCGAGCTCGGACGTTCTTTCGTGCGCCTCGAATACCAGTCGTCAAAGGCCGGTGCAAAGGCTATATTCGCGCTCGACAACCTTTGGGACGGCCTCGGAGCCCTCACAGTCATCTACCCGTCGATAAAATATCTTTTCGGCAAGGTGACCATGTATCCGAGCTACAATTCGGAGTGCCGCAACATGATCCTGTATTTCCTTAAGAAGCACTTCCCTGATCCTGACCGGCTTGTCACACCCATCACTCCCCTGCCGGCATGTATCGACTGCGAGGCTATGGAGCAGCTCTTTACCGGGACGACATTCAAAGAGGACTACAAGATCCTCAACCGCGTCATCCGCGAACACGGGCTGAACATTCCCCCGCTTGTCAACGCCTATATGAACCTGTCGCCGTCGATGCGCATGTTCGGCACAGCGATCAACGATGAGTTTGGCAATGTCGAGGAGTCAGGCATATTCCTGTCGATAGATGAAATCTTCGAGGAGAAGAAAGGGCGCCATATAGGTACCTACCAGAACTCTGCAGGCCCGCGCCCATGAAGTCACTCCGCCTCCTGACAGGCATACTGCTCACAATCTCTCTCCTGCCCTTGTCCTTGAAAGGTGCCGTCGTAGCGGACTACGAGGCATCGCTGACCGCCGGCGGAGGATCAGGTCATTTTGCGCCCTACTACATCATGTCAGGCAACTTCGGCGTCATTAACGCTCCATGGAATGCATTGGCCCGAATTAAGGCTGAGCGAAAAATGCCGGCCGGAGGGAAACGTCTGGACTACGGCTTCGGTGCCGATATCATCGGCGGAGCCTCATCATCCATCGGATATCTGAGGTACAACGTGACGGAAGATGCATTTCATTCAATACCGCGCCACCAGCCCCGGATATGGCTCCAGCAACTGTATGCATCCATAAAATGGCGTTCGATTTTTCTTACAGCCGGCCTTAAGGAGACCGGTTCGGCGATGCTTGACGACAACCTTACGAGCGGTGACCTCGTATGGAGTTCCAATGCCCGCCCCGTTCCCGGGGTGCGTGCCGGATTTATTGACTTCCGTCCTATTCCGTTTACCGCCGGACTGATTGAAATTAACGGAGAGCTGTTTTACGGCAAGCCTACCGACAATGCCTGGCTGCGAGATCACTACGATTATTACAATTGGTATATCACTACAGGGAGCTGGATCAATTACAAGCGCGTCTATTTCCGCACCGATCCATCGCGCCGCGTCAGCGTCACCATAGGCATGCAGGCTGCCGCACAGTTCGGAGGCACCCAGCACAATTATCTTAACGGCCGGTTGGAATCAGTCACCAAAGCTCCCTGCAAGCTGAAAACATTCATTGAAATGATGGTTCCCATGCCCCGCGGAACAAGCTATTACAACGGCAATCACCTTGGAAGCTGGGACATCTGTGCAAAAATCCGGTTGAAAAACGATGACACCCTAAGGCCTTACGTGCAATGGCCGTGGGAAGATGGCTCAGGCATCGGCAAGCTAAACGGGTTTGACGGACTGTGGGGTATCGAGTATCGCCGCCATGACAAAGGTCATGTCACTGCTGCGGTAGTGGAATGGCTCGACTTCACCAATCAGTCAGGACCGTTACATTGGGATCCGGCAGATATGCCCGGTACCACCATCACCTCTCAGGCTACCGGATCTGACTCCTATTACAACAATTATTTTTACAACGGATATGCCGTCTACGGCATGGCGGTAGGGTCGCCCTGGCTCACATCGCCTGTATATAACCGCGACGGATACATGCGCTTCACCGATACATCGGTACGCGGCATACATGCTGCAGTAGATGGATACATTGATCCGCATATCTCCTACAGAATCAAGGCCTCATGGCGCGAGGCGTGGGGTGATCCGTATGTGCCGCGGGCAAGACGCGCTACCGACACTTCTGTGGCATTAAAACTGGACTGGAGCGTTCCGCAGACACCGGGCCTGCACATAAGTGCTGACGTAGCGATGGACCGCGGCGACATATTCGGTAACAACTTAGGAGCTGTGATTGCTGTCAGATATTGCGGCTCCCTGACAATGAGATGACGATGATACGCATTCTGTACGCATTACTTTTTATACTGACTCTCTCAGGCTGCACGCACAACAACGGCGACATAGGCGACTGGTTCGGCACATGGCAGCTTGACAGCATCACCATTGACGGCCAACCGGATACGGAATACACCGGCGACCAGGTGTGGATGTTCCAGTCAGAGGTATTCTGCATGCGCAGCATAGGACCCATGCACTCCGTGACAAGCTGCTGGGGCACATGGAGCGCTGAAGGAAAGGTGCTCACCATCGACCTGTCCCATTCAGAGACCGACGAAGACAAGATCGGCGACTATACCCCCTTTCCGTCATCCCACCTGTCACGTGGCATCAACCATCTTACGATCGAGTACATGACATCACGCAGCCTCGTGCTGTCAACGGTCACTCCATCAGCCACCTATACATACCGTCTCACCCACCGCCACTGATACTTCAATCGGTCTCGTCGACACATGTCAGCGTAGACCACGGAGTGAACGAGTGAGGATCCCCCTTTTCGGGACGGGTTTTCTCTATCATTTTGCGGGTATAAGGCATCTCCATTCCTTTGCGTCCATGATAATGACGGTACACCCGCTCCCACACCGGCATCGGGCGGTCACGGTAGCCCTCGGCAATGGTATCGCCAAACACCGGGCGGCCATACCAGGTCACGTATTTCTCATAAGGCACCTCCTCGCCGTTCATAAACTTGGCCGTATACTCAAACGCATTATACAGGCGGTTGTCAAAGGCACCGTAAAGATCCACTCCCTGATGCCATGCTATCTCGGCCACACATCCTATGAACCCGAGCCCCATCTGCACATGGTGCTGGTCACGCCCGCTCTCCTGGCACTGTCCGTCAGGGTGATAATAATTTTTGATGGCGCCATTGCTGTCGCCGTCAAGCATCATGCGGCATGCGTCATCAAATATGTCACGACGGTCCATGAAGATGCCTATGCACATCAGTGTCTGGCCGTTGGCTGCATCCCAGTTGCCGTTATAGCGTGGAGTCCAGTCCTTTATGACAGGATACAGTTTCTCCATAACCATTTCCTCAAATTTACGGCGGTCGCCATCTTTCCAGTCAGGATAACTGTATTTCAGTATCTCGGCGGCATTAAGATACTTTACACCACCGGTACCCACTTTCAGCTGACGGTTGTGATTGACCACCGAGTCGAGCGTGCATGCCCAGTCGTTCATTATTTCGATTGCCTTTTCGGCATAGGCCTTGTCGCGCTCCACATACCATTGCAATGCCATCGTATAGGCGGCGGTACCATCCTTCACGAATTCATTGCCTCCGATATTCGGTTTATTGTACGGACCGTTGGACACAACAGGAAACGGAGTCGCCTTATATGACAGTCGGGCCACATCCGACGCCTTGAGCTGTTTCCATGCCGATGCCCAGGGTTCTGCTCCTGAAAGCACTTTTTCCCTCATGAAGTCCAGTTCAGACTGAGTGTGCAGCATGCCGGGATGAACCAGCGGCTGGCACATTCCGACCATCCACAATGCAGCACATAAAGCAATCGCAATCACACGTTTCATAAGCTCATATATTTTTCATGTTATCTTTTCACAAAGATAAATAATCCGTCCCGGCTCGGTCTGCAATATTTTCCCTAAAACCTATCAAAATCCTGCCAAACTTTTCATGACGCATAAAATTTAGATATCTCGTGGATTTTGTCTATTTTTGTATTTAAAATCACGAGACGAAGAATGGAGGACGCACTACGACTGTCGACCGAGCAGAAGCTCCAGCAGCGGCTTTCTCCGCTTCAGGTGAAGTTTGTCAAAGTTCTTGAGATGAACGGGCCGGAAGTGGAGGATGAGGTACAACGTGTCCTCGATGACAATCCCGCCCTCGAAATTGCCGATGCCCCGGGCGCAGGCAGCGAAGACGAGTTTACCGAAACCGCCGAGCAAATCCAGGAAGCCGATTACCGCAGCGAGGAAGAAATCCCGTTTTATCGCCTGCATGCCAACAATCACAGCGTCAATGACCGCTATTACGAGCCTGAGGCGATCGACCCGGCAATGACCCAGATAGAGTCGCTGACCAATCAGCTTTCGGAACTGAACCTGAGTGACCGCGACAACGAGATAGCTCAGTATATCATCGGCAATCTTGATGACAACGGTTACCTGACCCGCGACAGTGCCTCAATGGCCTACGACATCGAATCCCACACGGGACTACCGGTAACTACCGCCGAGGTGCGCGCCGTACTTGAAAAGGTACGCAGCCTCGAACCTGCCGGTATCGGCGCCGTGGATCTGCGCGACTGTCTGCTGCTCCAGCTCAAGCGGTTGACTCCTACACCGGCGGTGGAGACAGCGACCGAAATCGTGACCCACTACTTTGACCTCTTCTCCCGCAAGCACTATGACCGGCTCAAGGCGGCCCTCGGAATTGATGAAAAGGCTTTGCGTGACGCGATTGCCGTGATCACTTCACTCAATCCGAAACCGGCCGGAGCATTTGCATCCGACGGCACCGATGACCGTATGCGCCACATCGTGCCTGACTTTAACGTGGAGGTCGATGACAACGGGGCTATTACCCTGACTCTGCTTAATAATATTCCCGAGCTTCAGATCGAAAGCACTTTCCGTGAAGTGCCGGGAGAACATCATACACCCGACGCCGAGCTGTTTTTGCGACGCAAACGCGAGGAAGCGACTGAATTCATGCAGCTGCTCCAGATGCGTGCCACCACGCTGTATCGCGTCATGAAAGCCATCGTGACGCTTCAGCATGACTTTTTCACCAACGGCGATGACGACTCGCTCATAAAGCCCATGATATTAAAGGATGTGGCCAGGCTTACCGGCTATGACCTGTCGGTGATATCACGTGCGGCTGCAGGAAAATACGTAGCTACCGCCTATGGCATATATCCGCTTAAACACTTCTTCAACGAAGGTACCAAGGATGATGAAATCACCTCGTCACACGCGGTGACAGCCGCCCTGCGGGCTGTCATCGACAACGAGGACAAGCGTCATCCGCTCAGTGACGAGGCAATCACCGCCGCGCTTAATGCCCAGGGCTACGATATAGCACGCCGTACGGTAGCCAAATACCGCGAGAAGCTCGGCATCCCGGTAGGACGCCTGCGACGTGAAATATAAACTTTTACCGCCACCCGATGTTAATACAGCAGTTATGAATAAGATAGCCCACATATTATCCAACGTACTCTCGCCGATACTGATGCCTACTTACGGCACCATCGCTGCGCTGTGGCTCACCAATCTTGCCTCCCTCCCACTGTCAGTACGCTTCAACGTGACCCTCATGGTGGCCCTCATCACGGCATTCCTGCCGGCACTGGCGATATTCGTGCTGTACAAGATGCACGTCATCACCGATATGGGGCTAAACATACAGCGGGAACGTCCCATTCCCTATATTGTCACGTGTCTGTGCTACCTGGCGGCGGCATGGTACATGCATCAGCTCCACGCCCCGGTGTGGATGATGATGTTCATGATCGCCGGAGCTGCCGTGACCTGCATCTGCGCGCTGATCAATATCGTCTGGAAAATAAGCGCCCACAGCGCCGCCATGGCCGGAATGGTCGCACTGCTGCTCCGTATGCACGCCAACGGCGCAGCTGTCCACCCGATATGGGGCGTGATTTTCGTCGCCATCATACTGTGGGGAGCGCTCGGCACATCACGCCTTATGCTGGGACGCCACACATTCTGGCAGGTAATGGCGGGAGGAGCGGCAGGCTTCACTCTCGTCTATCTGCTCACCGCGATATAACATATCACAATCACAAGCCAATCACTATTTCAACATAACTCATGACACCACAAGTTAGTATTATCATGGGCAGCACATCCGACCTCCCCATCATGGGAAAGGCTGCGCAGGCCCTTGATGACTTTGAGATCCCCTTTGAGATGAACGCACTGTCGGCCCACCGCACCCCGGCACAGGTCGAGGAATTTGCCACCGGAGCGGCCGCACGCGGCATCAAGGTCATCATCGCGGCCGCAGGCATGGCTGCCGCACTTCCCGGCGTAATAGCCGCAAATACCACAGTACCTGTAATCGGCGTGCCTATCGCATCGACTCTCGACGGTATCGACGCATTGCTGTCGATCGTCCAGATGCCTCCGGGCATACCCGTGGCTACTGTCGGCATCAACGGCGGATATAACGCTGCCCTGCTTGCCATTCAGATGATAGCGCTCACCGATCCACAGGTGGCCGCACGCCTCGCCGAGTTCAAGAAGAGCCTGGCCGGCAAGATCGTGAAAGCCAATGCCGAACTGGCAGAGGTTAAATACAAGTTCAAGACCAACTGATTATCAGTCAACATCCCGATATATTCCAATGTCACCCTTTGATTATCACCGTCGCCCGTCACATGAGGTCAATATAGGCGGTATACCCCTTGGCGGCAACAACCCGATACGCGTACAGTCCATGACCAATACCTCGACTCTCGACACCGAAGGGTCGGTGGCACAAAGCCGTCGTATAGCCGAGGCCGGTGCCCATTATGTAAGACTTACCGCTCAGGGTGTACGTGAAGCGGAAAATATCGGAGTAATACGTACACGTCTGCGCCATGAGGGGATCATGACTCCCCTCGTGGCCGACATACACTTCAATCCCCGCGCCGCCTTTGCCGCTGCTGAAGTCACCGACAAGGTGCGTATCAACCCGGGTAATTTCATTGATCCTGGACGCACTTTCCGCAAACTCACATATACCGACGAGGAATATGCCGCCGAAATCGAGCGTATCGACCGCGCCTTCACCCCGTTTCTTGAAGTGTGCCGCAATCATGGCACCGCAATACGTATCGGAGTGAACCACGGATCGCTCAGCGACCGCATAATGAGCCGTTACGGCGACACCCCGGCCGGTATGGTGGAAAGCGCCATGGAATTTCTGCGTGTTGCCGTAAAACGTGATTTCCATGACATAGTGATCTCCATAAAGGCAAGCAATGTCACGATAATGGTGGCCACGGTAAGGCGCCTTGTGGCAGCCATGCGTGCCGAGAATATGGACTTCCCCCTCCATCTCGGCGTCACCGAAGCCGGCGATGGCGAGGACGGCCGCGTGAAGAGCGCCGTCGGAATAGGCACACTGCTCGCCGAAGGTATCGGCGACACCATACGTGTGTCGCTCAGCGAGGCTCCGGAAAACGAAATCCCTGTAGCCCGCGCACTGGTTGACTATATCACCTCACGCCAAGGGTCGCCGGCCATAGAAAGCGACTATGCGCCAGGGTATGATCCGCTTAATCCATCACGCCGGCAGTCAAGGGAGATTGACGGAATAGGTGGAAGCTGCCAGCCGGCAGTGATAGCGCCCGGAGAGCGCACCCTGAAGGAATACATCACCATCGATGCCGGAATGCCTCATCAGGAGGCTGCCGCGCTGCTTAAGGAGAATCCCGACAAAGTGGCGGTAATCACCACAGGTCACGTCAACCGTCCGGGATCGATCCTCGCAATGGCCCATGCGCTGACTGCCGCCGGAGTGGACAATCCCGTCATACCCTGTATTGACTATGGTGACGTGCCGTTTGACTCGGTAGCACTTATGGCTGCCGCCGACTTCGGAGCGATGCAGCTCAACGGACTCCATGACGGAATGTGGATAAAGGCCGCCGCACTCAGCGATGAAGAGCTGCTGCGTCTCAGCCTCGGAATACTTCAGGCCACACGCCTGCGCATATCCCGCACGGAATACATAGCGTGTCCCGGCTGCGGCCGCACACTCTTTGATCTGGAGTCGACCCTGAAAGCAGTGCGCGAGGCGACTTCCCATCTTAAAGGCCTCAAAATAGGCGTGATGGGATGTATAGTAAACGGCCCCGGGGAGATGGCCGATGCCGACTATGGCTACGTAGGAGCCGCGGCCGGTCACATAAGTCTGTACAAAGGGAAAGAATGTATCGAAAAAAACATCCCGCAAGCCGAAGCCATACCTCACCTCATAGCCCTCATCAAGGCCTCCGGCGACTGGCGCGAACCCTAAGGCTCGAGCATTACCATCGTGAAGTTGCGTCCTGACGCAATGCCTGAGGCGCGTGCGGAAAAGTATGTGTCGGGATGACATCGTGTGCAGGCGTCTGGCATCGTTATGGCATTGTCGGCCACGCCGCGGGCAATTAGCTGCTGACGTACATAAGCCGGCAGATCGACATGCGGACGCCCCTCGCCACGCACTACACATGATTCAGGAAACTGCGCGGCTACCTCATCACCTACCTCAAAGCACTCAACACATATACATGGGCCTATCAATGCCGAAATCCTCTCCGGTTGGGCACCAAGAGACATCATGGCGTCAAGCGTACGGTCCACAATACCGGCCACAGCTCCACGCCATCCGGCATGAGCTACGCCGATCACTCCTGCCTCGGCATCAGCCATTACAACCGGTACGCAATCAGCTGTGGATACGCCTATACCCACTCCGCGAAGAGTTGTCACGAGCGCATCGACGCCTTCTATTTCGGCAGCCTCAACCGGCAGGCGGTCGATGACCCGACACCGGGTGGAATGAGTCTGCCGCGGCACGATAATCCGCTCCACACTGATTCCGGCCTCATCGGCAAGCAATCCGCGCGACCATGCCACGTGATCAGGATCATCACCCGTATAGTGACACAGATTCACGCCTGAGTAGGGCGATGACGTGACATTGCCCCGCGAGGTAAGCCATACACTTACCCGCGGGGCAATCATTATATGCTTGATGCCGGGGTTAACGCTCCGGCTCATCGTCAAATTCAGTTGCGTCCCAACTGTCATCCCAGTCGCCGTCCCACTCCTCGTCAAGTTCGTCAGGATCAGGAGCGGCCATCGGCTCATTCTCGAAGATAAACTCATCCTCCTCACGCACGCGGTGATGTCCGTCAAGACGGCGGTGAGTTATTGTCATCGGCTCGGCACGGTTGGCCTCATCAGTAATGGCACGCCAGAGCTCATCCTTCAGTTCGGAAATACCCTGGCCGGTTACGGCAGATATGAATACGTGAGGAATATCGGCAGGCAGTTCCTTCTCGATCTCGTGCATCAGCTCGTCATCGAGCATGTCGCTCTTGCTTATGGCCAGCACGCGCTGCTTGTCAATCAATTCAGGATTAAACCGTTCAAGCTCGCCGAGAAGTATCTCATATTCCTTACGGATATCGGTGGCGTCGGCCGGTACCATGAATAGCAGCACGGCATTACGTTCGATGTGACGCAGGAAGCGGAGTCCGAGGCCCTTGCCTTCACTCGCGCCTTCGATGATACCCGGGATATCGGCCATGACAAACGAACGGTTGTCGCGGTAGCTGACAATGCCGAGCTGAGGCTC
>CAZIPQ010000012.1:8319-32307 GCA_964541165.1 uncultured Muribaculum sp. | reverse complement strand
GTAATCGACCTGATGGAACAGGGCCGTTGCCGCTTTGCCTCAACCTGCTCGATGACGCTCTCCGACGACAAGATGGACCAGATGTATTCCAACATCGACTTCTTCCGCGACAAGATATTGATGCGCCCCGCCGAAATATCCAACAGCCCCGAGATCATCCGTCGACTCGGTGTAATCTCAATGAACACCGCACTCGAGGCCGACATATTCGGCAACGTGAACTCAACTCACGTAACCGGTACCCGCATGATGAACGGTATCGGCGGTTCAGGCGACTTCACCCGCAACGCTTACATCTCGATATTCAGCTGTCCGTCAGTTTCGAAGGGTGGACTTATCTCCAACATCGTGCCAATGGTATCTCACGTTGACCACAGCGAGCACTCTGTTGACATCATCATTACCGACCAGGGCATAGCTGACCTGCGCGGCAAGTCACCGATACAGCGCGCCGAGGAAATCATCAACAACTGCGCACACCCGTCATTCCGTCCGCTGCTGCGTGATTACCTCAAGCTGTCAAAGACCGACGCCCACACTCCTCACACTCTCCGTGCAGCCTTTGGCTTCCACAACGCATTCCTTGAAGAAGGCGACATGAGCAAGGTTGACTGGTCACGCTACGAATAAGCTCAATATCTATCCTAAATAATACGGGCCGACACTCTGGTGTTGGCCCGTACTTTTTTTATCTTATGATTTTGGCACCCGCGCTTGATTAATAATTAATAATATTGTAATTTTGCAGTTTCTTAGGGGAATTATGCCCTGAAAACTGACTGATGGCAAATCAACGCAATAAAATACTGTCTACATTCACCGCCCAACTTACGTCAACCGTAAGCGTGGCACTGGTGCTGATGCTTCTCGGCATCATAGCCCTGCTGGGACTTGGCGGAGCTTCGGTAACCCGCGATCTGCGTGAACATGTGGGATTCAATATCATTTTGGCCGAAAATGCAGGAGAAGCCCATGTCAATGTGCTGAAACAGAGGTTCACCACAGCCCCGTATGTGGCAAGCGTAAGCTACTTCTCGCCCGAGGACGCCCTGCGCAAATGGGAGCAGGACACCGGTGAAGACCTGATGAAACTGCTCGGTGTAAATCCTTTCAGCGGCGAACTGGAGATCAAGGTAAAACCTGATTATGCCACAACCGACTCCCTGCGACGAGTGACTGCAGGACTCACCGCACTCCCCTACATACACGAGGTAGTGATGCATGATGACCTCATCGACGCCATAAATGCCAACATCAAGTCACTCGCGCTTCTCCTGACAATAATCGCAGCCGCACTGCTGTTTATTTCGGTAGCGCTGATCAACAATACAGTACGTCTGAGCGTATATGCACGCCGCTTTTTAATACACACCATGAAGCTCGTTGGAGCCCGTCCAGGCTTCATACGGCGTCCGTTTGTAACAGTAAATATCGTCAGCGGACTGATCGCCGGCGCTATTGCGGCCGCCATACTCGCCGGAGCACTCGCTTATGTGCATGATGCCGATGGCAACATGGCCACCGCACTGCCGTGGGAAGCGGCCTGGCCTGTTCTCGCATTGCTTCCGGTAGCCGGCATACTCATCTGCGGCCTGGCATCGTGGTTTGCCACGAACAAATACATAAGACTCACATACGACGAAATGTTTCGTTAAAAATTGAATAATCACTGTACATATAAAATAATGGCAATAAAAAACAATCAGTCGACGCAACCTGAAAGCGATCTCATCCGCGAGTCCGAGGCCAATATGCCGCTGACCCGTATCAACTTCCTGCTCATGGCAGTTGCTGGCGTAATCATAGTGGTCGGCTTCCTGCTCATGCTTGGAGGAAGCTCAACTCCCGAGGCGTTCAATCCCGACATCTTCTCCACTCGCCGTATTGTCGTAGGCCCCACACTGGCCTTCATTGGCTTTCTGTTCATGGGAGTGGCCATCTTATATCGCCCGAAAAATAAATAAGCCTTTTATATTCACTTTCAATTTATTAAGTCATGGAATGGCTTGACGCACTACTGCTCGGCATAGTACAGGGACTTGCCGAGTACCTACCCATCAGCTCCAGCGGCCATCTGGCGATATTCCGCGAGATCCTGCATGTCGACCTGCCGAGCGACCAGATATTAGAGTTTGACATCATGCTCCACGCCGCCACGGTGTTGTCGACAATAGTGGTTTTGTGGCATGAATTCATACCTTTATGCCGCAGCTTTTTCACAATCAAGCGCGACAGCAACTTCTACTACGTGTGCAAGATATTACTGTCATGTATCCCCGTAGCCATAGTAGGCTTTTGCTTCAAGGACTGGGTCGAAGGTTTCTTCAAGGACAACATCCACACTGTCGGTATATGCCTCTGCATCACTGCCCTGCTGCTGGCTTTCGCCTATTTTACCCGTACCCGACCGCTGATACGCCATCACGACTACAAACCCCGTGACATCACCTGGCTCGACGCTTTCATAATAGGCTGCTCGCAGGCCATTGCCGTACTCCCGGGCCTGAGCCGTTCAGGCACTACCATTGCTACCGGCATCCTGCTTGGCGACAAGCGTGAACAGGTAGCCTCATTCTCGTTTTTCATGGTAATTATCCCCATACTGGGCGAAGCCCTGCTTGATATCAAGGATATGCTCGGCAGTTCGGCAGACAGTATAGGAGCACCGACTGTAGGTGCCGTACCTCTGCTTGTTGGCTTCCTTGCCGCGTTCATAGTAGGATGCATAGCGTGCAAGTGGATGCTTGAACTCGTCAAGAAAGGCAAGTTGATATGGTTTGCAGTCTACTGCGTCGTTATGGGAGTGATATGTATCTGCTGGTAAATAAAGCGGCAAAATGAATTTCATCGAAGGAGAAATCCTATATATCGACAAGCCTTACGGCTGGACATCATTTGACGCGGTGAAGCGTGTGCGCGGGGCCCTTCTCAGGCGCCTCGGCATGAAAAAGCTGAAAGTGGGCCATGCGGGTACTCTCGATCCGCTTGCAACAGGCGTAATGATGGTATGCACCGGCCGCAAGACCCGCCTAATCGAGGAATTACAGGCTCACACGAAAGAATATGTGGCTACAATAGCGCTGGGTGCCACCACCCCGTCGTATGACCTTGAAACCGAAATAGACGCCACCTATCCTACCGACCATATCACCCGCGAACTTGTCGAAAGCGTGCTTCAGCGCTTCACCGGCACCATCGAGCAGGTACCGCCCGCATTCTCAGCCTGCAAGGTCAACGGAGAGCGGGCCTATAAACGCGCCCGCCGCGGAGCCGAGGTGGTGATAAAGCCCAAGATTCTGGTCATCGACGAAATAGAGCTGCTCGACTTTAAGCCCGAGGAAATTGTTATAAAGGTGGTATGCAGTAAAGGCACCTATATACGCGCTCTTGCCCGTGATATCGGCGAGGCGCTCGGATCGGGGGGCCATCTGACCGGATTGCGGCGCACCCGTGTGGGTGACATACGTGTCACTGACTGCCGGAGCGTTGATGAAACGGTAGCTCTGATCAAAGAAACCCCGATAGAAATGCCCGAAGGCTATGACGACATAACCGAAAATACAGTAAAGTAATAAAATATAATCAGGTAAAAAAGATGAAACTTTCACAATTCCGCTTCAAGCTTCCTGAGGATCTGATTGCCTCGACACCTTGCGAAGTACGCGACGAATCGCGGCTCATGGTAGTACACAAGGACACCGGCGAGATTGAGAACCGCATTTTCAAGGAGATAATCAACTACTTCGATGACGGCGACGTGATGGTGTTTAACGACACCAAGGTATTTCCCGCACTGCTCTACGGCAACAAGGAAAAGACCGGCGCCAAGATCGAAGTATTTCTGCTGCGTGAGCTTAACGAGGAAAATAAGCTGTGGGACGTGCTCGTGGAGCCGGCCCGTAAAATCCGCATAGGCAACAAGCTCTATTTCGGCGACGACGACTCGATGGTGGCCGAAGTGATCGACAACACCACTTCAAGAGGCCGCACACTGCGCTTCCTCTATGACGGCAGCCACGCCGAGTTCAAGGAGGCACTATATAAGCTGGGCATGACACCTCTGCCTCCCTATATCAAGCGTGAGCCCAATGAAGAGGATGCTGAGCGCTATCAGTGTATATTCGCAACAAAAGAGGGTGCCGTGATGGCTCCGTCAGCAGGTTTCCATTTCAGCCGCGAGCTAATGAAACGCATGGAGATCAAAGGTGTGGAGGCAGCGTTCCTGACACTCCATTCAGGCCTCGGAAACTACCGCGAGATCGATGTAGAGGATCTTACCAAGCATCGCATGGACTCAGAGGAGATGGAGGTGACACAGCAGCTGGTCGACACCGTGAACCACGCCAAGGACACCGGCCATCAGGTATGCGCGGTAGGCACATCGGTACTGCGCGGCATCGAGAGCGCAGTCAGCATGGGCGGACACATGAAGACATTCTCAGGCTGGACCAACAAGTTTATCTTCCCGCCTCATGACTTCACTGTTGCCAATGCACTTGTCAGCGGTTTCCACCTGCCCTATTCCACAATGCTCATGATGGTGACCGCTTTCGGAGGATATGATCTGGTAATGCATGCCTACAACGAAGCCATCAAGGAAAAATACCGTTTCGGAGCCTACGGCGATGCCATGCTGATAATATAATCAGATCCGATACGGAACAATAAGGCCCGCGAAAATTGACGTTTCGCGGGCCTTATTGTTTATACGGTCAGTCACCTATACTCACGCGGTCGAGCGGAATACTCAGCAGGCCGGGATTGGCTTCCGGATCTGTAGTATCGATTACCGATATGGCCATTGTATCACCGATTACCTTGAAATAAGGCTGTATACGATATTGCCCGTCGGAAGAAACAGGCCGGAAAACGCGTGACTTACCTGTGCGCTCATCATACGCTCCGAGATAGGTCTCTTCGTTCTTATTATACACCATAGTAAAATACAGCATATCGCCAACCGACTGAAAAGACGCAAGCAACGATACCATCGGCGACGCGTTTGAGTCAAGGAAAGCCGTATTGCGGTCGCTCTGCCACTGTATTGCTCCGATCTCCTGAGGCAGCGAATATTTGCCGAAATCAAAATAATAAAGCGGAGCGATCGTATCAGGTGTTATGCAGAAAAGCGTATCGCGGAAAGCCTCCCAGTAAAGCATCCGTCCCGAATCCTTATCGCTTCTTGCCCTGTTCAATATATAGCTCCCCTCTCCTACCATGCGTCCCGGGATTACGTGGACAAACTTCATGTCGCGGTCAAGCCATGAGGCAGTCTCGACATCGGGCCACCCACCCATATAGCAGTTAAGCGCATAATAACCGGTGCCGTCAGGAGCAGGATACAGATGGAGCGGAAGCGGGATTATCGTATCAGTTATTTCAGTGGTGTACTGTCTGGTTTCCAAAAAAGTCCCGTCCTTGTCATACCGTAATTGCTTCCTAAGACTATTGTCAAACAGACACACCGTATCTCCCTCAGTCCAGAATGACTGAGCTTGCATGAATTCGCCGGGGCCCTCCCCTTTGCGACCTATGTCATACAGATACTTGCCACAGCTGTCAAACACAGAAAATTTTTGTACCGTGACCACATAGTTATTGCCATCAATACATTCAACACCCTCTATTGTCCGCAGCAAAGAACTATCAACAGTTTCAAGCATAATCAGGTCAGCCTTGTCAAAAGGCAGCTCAATGATATTCTCGAAGTCCATCGCCACAACCTTTGGACTATCCTCGGAATGTCGCTGTGAACATGCAACCAGCAGAGGCATCAACAGGATCAAAACTTTCCTTATCATCTCAATCTACAGCTATTACGCATTTACACTTTAAACCGCAACATGCATAAGTTCCAGGAACACATGACACTGAACATCCATCAGAAAAACCTCCACCGGCTAATTTAACGCCAGCTGCGATTGAACATTCTCTCGCCCCATAACCTCCGTTATGACAATCTTTATATGGATCATCATCAGAATTTAAGGATATCCCCATAGTTTTATGGGGATCGGTTTCCGCATTTACAGCAACTACGAGATTCGATGATATCAAAGCTACCAATAATATCGCCTTTTTCATAACATATATTTAATATTTTCGCAATAATAATTAAATATATCAATATATGCAATCTTTCTATCGTTTTTTTGATATCAATTCAGTATTTACTCGGCGAGGGTGAGGCCGTCTATGTCGAGCAGGCGTGCCCTGAGACGCGGCATGTCATCAGCGCGAGTGGATAGTGTCATCTGACAGGAATTGTCAAATTCCTGGCTCACTATCGTCACGCCGCCGTCTTTGGCAAGACGCATCACGCTGTTCATCGATATATATGGAAACGTAAACGTGACCTCGGCAGCCTCGTGACATTCGATAATCTCTCCGGCCGTGATAGCTTCGCGGGCAGCTTCACGATAAGCCTCGATAAGGCCGCTCGTACCGAGCTTGATACCTCCGAAATAACGCACCACCACGATGACTACATCGGTCAGATTAAATGAATTTATCTGGCCGAGAATAGGCTTACCGGCAGTACCTGACGGCTCACCGTTGTCGGTCGACTGAAAGTCAGTGCGCGCCACACCGAGCATATAGGCCCAGCACACGTGGCGCGCATCATGATATTTACGCTGATACCCGGCTATTACCTCCCGTGCCTCGTCAACCGAGCGCACGGGATGGGCAAAAGCCAGAAATTTGCTCATTTTCTCTTTATACCACCCCTCGCAGGGGGCGGCAAGAGTATAGTAAGTATCTGCCATCAATCAATAGGAATGGCCGTCGGAGTGCATTGACTCGGGCGACAGCGGGCGGCGGTCCATCTTATACCACACATAGGCGATATAAGCAACGACAAAGGGAACAAGTATCGAGACATAGCTCATCACGGTAAGCGTAAACTTGGTTGACGAGCTGTTGTAGATGGTCAGTGAACTTGACGGATCGACGAGCGACGGGTAATAGGGAGTGTCATTGTAGCCGGCGACAAAGAAGAATGTCAGTACTACAAGCACCGTACCAATACCCGACCACCAGATGCCTTTGGTATAATGTTCGGCAAGTGCGGAACGCAACACGGCATAAAGCACCATCACCACACCGACAGCAAACATAACCAGGCACCACCACATCGTGATATAGTTGTGAAGATACTTGTTAGGCTCTATTTCAAAAGTATGCAGACCAGTAGTGCGATATCCGTCGGTAAGGAACAGCGCAGCCACGAACACGAGGAAGAACACCACAAAGATGACTCCGTTGACAAGGACACGGCGACGGTTGATCTTGAAGAAATGACGGTCGCCGGCGATATTGTTCATGAAATACAGCGCGCCCTGAGTACGGGCAAGAAATACGACTGCGAGTCCGAGCAGCCAGTTTTTCCAGCAGAATATGGCCTCGAAGCCATGGGCATTGCCCCACTGCGAGATTACCGGCGAACCGTTGTCAAGGATATTGCCCATGTGAACAGTGAAGTCTGCGCCGAAAAACATCATCGACACCGCTACACCGAGCAGGAAGCATCCAAGGGTACCGTTGATCACCAACAGCACATCGTAAAATCGCGTACCGTAGAGATTGCCCGACTTACGGCGATACTGGAAACTCACGGCCTGACCTACAAAAGTAAAGAGGATAAGCATCCACAACCAGTAGGCACCGCCGAAACTTGTACTGTAGAACAGCGGGAATGATGCGAAGAAAGCGCCACCGAACACAACGAGCGTCGTAAATGTAAGCTCCCACTTGCGTCCTATCGAGTTTATCATCAGCGAACGGTCGAGTTCACTACGCGTGCAGGGAATCATCGACTGGCCACCCTGTACGAAAAGAAGAAATACAAGCAGTGCGCCGAGCACCGATATGATCAGCCACCAGTATATCTGTAAATGTTCAAGTGCCATAGTTGTCATTTATTAGCGATTGTTGATATATCCTCACGAGAGTACTTGTTGATCTGGGTAAGCATGATGCCTATTTCGGCAGCCAGAAGTATTGTGAACACGGCCGCAAACATCCAGAAGGTCACGATGACCGACGAGGCCGATATGTGGCTTATGGCTGCGCATGTCGGCATTAGATCCTGTATCACCCAGGGCTGACGGCCAACCTCGGCGGTGATCCAGCCGCTCTGTGAGCATATCCATACCACAGCGATCGAGAGAATTCCGATCCATGCCACAACCTTGTTTTCGAGCCAGCCCTGCTTGCGGTAGGCGGCCCAGAGAGCCACGACGAAGAACAGCAGCAGATATCCGCCGGCAATAACCATTATATGGAATGCATAGAATGTCAATGCCACCGGTGGAACAGCCTGTGCGGCCGAATCAAGGTATCCGTAGCCGAAATAAGGATAGGAAGCCTTCAGATCGGCTGCGGCGGCCTCCATAGCGGCATTGTCGCCGGCGGCCATGGCCTTGTCATAGCGGCGCAGTGCCTCATGAGCGGCCTTACCGGCCTGTATGCGCTCATTGTAGCTTACGGCTTCTACCGGCTTACCCTCGTTGTCGAGCATCACACCGTTGATAAGGTCATCGATACCCGGCACGAATGCGTCAGGATTATGCGTGGCAAGGAATGACAACGCTTTAGGTATGCTTATGTGGAACAGATAAGGATCCGCGTCATTATCTATTGTCTTTTCAGGGTTCAGGATGCCTACGGCAACCAGGTCCTGACCGTTGCTGCCTTTGTAAAGACCCTCCATGGCGGCAAGCTTCATGGGCTGATGCTTGGCCACGTTGATAGCCGACATATCGCCGGTGGCGAGAGTGACAAGTATACCGGCCAGACCGACCCAGCCGGCCACCTTGATTGACTCGATAGCCATGGCCACATTGCGGCGCTTGAGCAGGAACCAGCAGCTCACGCCGATCACAAACACTCCGGCCACAACCCATGCACTCGATACCGTATGGGTAAACTTGGCGATAGCAGTATCAGAGAATACCAGTGCCCAGAAGTCATCCATCACGTTGCGCATCTGCGCCGGGTCAAACTCCATGCCGGCAGGCTGCTGCATCCATGCGTTGGCAATAAGGATCCACATTGCCGACAGGGCGGTACCGATGGCGGTAAGCCATGTGGCCGTAAGATGCATGCGTGGGCTGACACGCTTCCATCCGAAGAACATGACCGCGATAAAGGTCGACTCCATAAAGAAAGCAACGATACCTTCAATGGCAAGCGGCGCACCGAATATGTCGCCGACAAACCAGCTGTAATTGGACCAGTTGGTTCCGAATTCAAATTCCAGGATAATACCCGTGGCAACACCTATGGCAAAATTTATTCCGAACAGCAACATCCAGAATTTAGTCATGGCAAGCCACTGCTGGGAGCGGGTCTTGAAATAAAAACTCTCCATGATGGCCACGATAAGAGCCAGACCGATGGTGAGCGGCACAAAAAGCCAGTGATACATCGCCGTCAGGGCAAACTGCCAGCGCGACCAATCAACTACGGTTATCAGATCGTCCATATATAATGAATTTGGGTTAATATTGGCGGTTGTCGTCAAGAAGCGCCTCCCTCACCGCCTGCGCACGGTCGCCGTCATTGTCATAGTCGCGGCTCAGCAGGTTGGGAAAGAAAAAGAGCTTGAATATAAAGAAAAGTATGAACAGCTTGACCAGTATCATGAGCCACAGCCAGCGGCCCACGGTCATGGAGCGGAAGCCATCGCGGTAAAAGCGATAGATGCGTATCACGATATTGTCATTGCGGTTATCCATAATCACAAATTTACAATACGGCACCCATAAAAACAAATTATTTTAAAACCGTGTCGCAAATTCTTCGTATCTTTGTGGCAAAATAAGTTAATGGGGGGCGCCGCGCCCGCTGGTGCGGCTGAGATAATACCCTTTGAACCTGATCCGGGTAATGCCGGCGTAGTGAACTATTAACAATGAAACAAGACTCCGCAATCATGCTGGCGGCAGTACTGACCGTACCCGCCATGCAAATGCATGCGGCAGGCGACTCAGTCGCAGCCGACACTGCATCAATCTCGCTCGACAATATCGAGTTTGTCGCAAACCGTGCCAACACCAAGACTCCCGTGGCCTATTCGACTGTAAGCCAAAAGGAGATAGAGAAAATCAATGACGGACGCGACGTTCCCTTCCTTCTGTCAATGACCCCCTCGCTCATCACCACCAGTGATGCAGGAGCCGGCATGGGCTACACATCGATGCGTGTGCGCGGCAGCGACGGATCACGTATCAATGTGATGGCCAACGGCATACCTATCAACAACCCCGAGAGCCACAATGTCTATTGGGTCAACATGCCCGACCTTGCCTCATCGTTGCGCGACATTCAGGTACAGCGCGGAGTGGGAACATCGGCCAACGGAGCAGGCGCATTCGGAGCAAGCGTCAACATGATCACCTCCTTCCCCTCCGATGATCCTTTCGGTCAGCTGAGTACCTCTTACGGCTCATACAATTCCTATAAAGCCACCCTGCAGGCGGGCTCAGGCCTTGTCAACGACCATTGGACCGCCGAACTCCGATTGAGCACACTCGGCAGCGACGGCTATATCGAACGTGCGAAATCACGGTTGTGGAGCTATCTGGGTCAGATAGGTTATGTCAACGGCGCCACACGCCTCCGCCTGCTTGCCTTCGGCGGAAAGGAAAAGACCTACATGGCATGGGACTACGCTTCAAAGGAGGAAATGGAGAAGTACGGACGCCGTTACAATCCGTGCGGAAAATACACCGACTCCGACGGCAACACCGCCTACTACCCCGATCAGAACGACAACTATATCCAGCACCACCTGCAGTTGCTGCTCAATCAGCGGCTCTCCGACAACTGGATGCTCAACGCCGCACTGCATTTTACCAAGGATGACGGTTACTACGAGCAGTACAAGACATCGCGCACTCTTGCCGAATACGGCCTCACGCCATTTGAGATTAACGGTGAGAAGGTTAAAAAGAGCGATCTCGTGCGCCTTAAGAACAATGACAACAGCTTCGGAGGCGCGGTAGCCTCCGCGACCTACACCGGCAGCCGTATTCAGATATCGGCAGGTGGTGCGCTTAACCGCTTCCATGGCAATCATTTCGGACAGGTGGCATGGGTGCGCAACTATGTAGGACCGATTGACCCGCTGCAGGAATATTACCGTAACCGCGGACGCAAGACCGACGGCAACCTCTACGCACGTGCTAATTATGACATCACCTCAGGTATATCGGCTTTCGGCGACATCCAGTGGCGCCATATCGACTATCGCATCGACGGTGCAAACGACACATACGACTACAACACCGGCGCCATGCAGCAGCTCGACATCCACCACCGCTATGATTTTTTCAATCCGAAGGTGGGTCTGAACTGGTTTATCACTGACTCTCAAAAAGCATTTGCCTCATGGAGCGTGGCCCATCGTGAGCCCACGCGCGACAACTTCACCGACGGCGACATGAACATGCCTCCGAAGCCTGAACGCATGTTTGATTACGAGCTCGGCTACCTGTATGAAAGCAGCTTACTTTCTGCCGGGGTCAATCTATATTACATGGACTACAAGGATCAACTTGTAGTAACCGGACAGATAAGCGACACAGGCAACCCGATGAGTGTCAACGTGCCGCGAAGCTACCGTGCGGGTATAGAGCTGCAGGCTGCTCTCAAGCCCGTCAACTGGTTTGAATGGAACATCAATGCCACCCTGTCGCGCAACCGTATAAAGGACTTCGTGGAATATATCTACGAGGATGAGTGGACCAATCCTATCTCCATTGACTGCGGCGACACTCCTATAGCCTTCTCTCCTGATTTCACGCTCGGCAACTCGTTCAACTTCAAGTGGCGCATGCTTGACGCTTCACTCGTGAGCCGGTATGTGTCGAGCCAGTACATGACCAACGCCCGCAATGACGAGCAGAAACTCGACGCATACTTCGTCAGCGACCTCCACCTTGGCGCTACGTTCAAGAAAGTGGCAGGCCTGAAAGAGCTGCATGTGGGAGTGGCCGTCTACAATCTGTTCAACGAGAAGTATGAGAGCAACGGATATGCCGGTTCAGGCTACTATGTCGACAACGGCGAGAAAGTGATTTACCGCTATTCCGGCTATGCGGCCCAGGCACCGACCAATGCCATGGCAACAATCGCAATTAAATTCTGATCATGGATCTCAACACCATACTCGACATTCTTAAAGTCAGCGTAGGACTGCTTTATCTGTATCTGGAATACAACGCCAAGCGCGGACTGTGGATTGCCGGCATGGTGATGCCTGCGATATCGCTCTGGCTATTCTACAACAAAGGGCTGTATGCCGACTTTGGCATCAACATCTACTATCTTGCCATTGCGGTCTACGGATACGTGGCCTGGACCCGCGGTACGACCAAAAGTCACGACAATGAGCGACCAATAACATCAGTTCCACCCCGTACGGCAATCCTGCTTGCAGTAATATTCGGAGCCACATGGATGGCGATAGCATGGATATTGGCCACGTTCACCAACAGCACGGTCATCTGGCTCGACTCCTTCACCACAGCGCTAAGCATAATAGGGCTGTGGATGCTGGCACGCAAATATGTTCAGCAATGGTGGGTATGGTTTGTCGTGGATGCTGTCTATGTGTGGCTATATTACTACAAGGGGATCTACTTCTCAGGCACTCTTTATGCGTTCTACACCGTCATGGCCCTTCTCGGCTACCGTAAATGGCGGCGCATGATGCACGAGCCTGCAAGCAATTAATCAACAGCCTCAAGGACATTTAATAATACCCGGTATACAAGCAGTGGGGCCATATCCATTTGGGATATGACCCGACTCTTTTATTCATAGTCCTGATAGAGGACTCGGATATCCTCTATCAGGTGACTTTGCATTATTACTCTGCGAGATAAGCCTTTACACGGGCAAGCACTGCAGGAGCGGTGAAGCCAAACTTCTCGTCAAGCACCTTGTAAGGAGCCGAAGCACCGAAATGATCAAGGCCGAATACCTCACCGTCGCGGCCAACAACACCACGAAGTGTAGAAGGCAGGCCGGCAGTCAGACCGAATACCTTACCTGTAGCGGGAATTACCTCATCACGATACTGACGCGGCTGGCACTCGAACAGACCGATTGAAGGAATCGATACCACACGGGCCTTGATACCCTCGGCCTGAAGCAGCTGAGCTACCTCAACAAGCAGAGAAACTTCCGAACCGTTAGCCACGAGAGTTACATCGGGATCAGGGCATGCTACGACTACATAACCGCCCTTCTCGGCTCCGAGAGCCTCTTCATAGCGGTCGCCTGAAGCTGCGGGGAGATCGGGTATATTCTGGCGGCTGAGGATAAGTGCGGTAGGAGTCTTGGTATTTTCCATCGCCATCTTCCAGCATACTGAGGTCTCGGCGGCATCACCAGGACGGAGCACAAGCACACTGGGCTCACCCTTGAAGTTTTTGAGCTCTTCCATAAGGCGTATCTGGGCCTCCTGCTCTACAGGCTCGTGAGTAGGACCATCCTCACCTACGCGGAATGCGTCATGCGTCCAGATATACTTGACAGGCAGCTCCATCAGCGCAGCCATACGCACTGTGGGCTTCATGTAGTCAGAGAATACGAAGAATGTACCGCATGCACCGATCACGCCTCCATGGAGTACAAGACCGTTCATGAGCGCGCCCATGGTAAGCTCGCTTACACCGCAGTGAAGGAATGCGCCTGAGAAGTCACCGTGAATCAGCGGATGAGTATTCTTGAGGAATGCATCGGTCTTGTCTGAGTTGGCAAGGTCAGCTGAAGCAACAATCATGTTGCCTACCTTCTTGGCCAGTTCAGCAAGCACGTCGGCTGAAGCCTGACGGGTAGCTACGCCGGGCTTGTGGGCGATATTCTTCCAGTCGATCTCGGGGAGCTTGCCGGCGATATAGCTGTCAAGTAGGGCAGCCTCGGCGGGATGTGCCTCGCGCCATGCCTTCTCACCCTCACGGCGTGCGGCAACCTCCTTGCGGAGAGCCTCGCTGCGGTCGGCATAGAGTTTCTTAACCTCATCCCATATTACGAAGGGATTCTCAGGATCAGCACCAAGGTGTTCCATGGTCTTTTCATAAGAACCTCCCTTTGATGCGCTGATAGGATTGCCGTGGGTAGAGCATTCGCCTTCGAAAGGCTTGCCGTCGGCAGTCACACAACCGCGACCCATTACAGTCTTACCGATTATTATGGTAGGACGCTGCTTCTCGGCGATAGCCTTGTCAAGCGCACCGGCCATAGCCACGGGATCGGTTCCGTCAACCTCGAGCACATTCCAGTTCCATGCACGGTACTTGGCTGCGGTATCTTCGGCTGTAACGGCATTAGTCTCGGTAGAGAGCTGGATGCTGTTGCTGTCGTAGAACATTATGAGGTTGTGCAGACCGAGATATCCGGCCAGACGTCCTGCACCCTGTGAGATCTCCTCCTGTACACCGCCGTCGCTGATGAATGTATAGGTCTTATGTTCGATCCAGTCTCCGAAACGGGCCTGGAGGAAGCGCTCTGCAATAGCACAGCCTACTGCCATCACGTGGCCCTGTCCGAGAGGACCTGAGGTATTCTCCACACCACGCTCAACATGGAGCTCGGGGTGACCGGGAGTGGGGCTGTCCCACTGACGGAACTGCTTGAGCTCATCGACAGTGTACTTGCCGGTAAGTGCAAGCACTGAATAAAGCATGGGCGACATGTGGCCCGGATCAAGGAAGAAGCGGTCACGGGCTATCCAGGTAGGATCGTCGGGGTCAGTAACAAGATATGAAGAGTAAAGCACGTTGATAAAGTCAGCTCCACCCATGGCACCGCCGGGGTGACCTGACTTGGCCTTCTCAACCATTGCAGCGGCAAGCACTCGTATATTGTCGGCCGCGCGATCCATGATTTTCTTATCCATTGTCAGTTTGGTTAGTTTAGGTATTGTATTTAAAAGTAATTATCTTAGAGATAGAGCTGCTCATCCTCGGTAACGGGGATATCGGTATTCACATTCTTGCAACCGGCGATACCATATAGGAGCAGATAGCCGAGACATACGACAATCAGCCAGTAGCTGGTCATATATCCAACCTCCTTGGCGATAAACTGCTGTACGAGCGGAAGGACGCCGCCGCCTACCACCATCATCATGAAGATACCCGAAGCCTGGGCAGTATACTTGCCGAGACCCTCGACAGCGAGATTGAAGATGCCGCCCCACATTACTGAGGTGCAAAGACCACAGAGTACGAGAAGGAACGAGCTGACGGGAACAGTGGCGATTTCACCGGCCTCACCGGTATAGATGAATGCGGGCACCGGAACAGTGACGCTCTTGGGAAGGATGATGGCCACGATCACGAGTACAATGGCCGCTGCCGATACGGCGACAAGCTGAGTGCGGGTAGACACCTTACCGCTGATGATACCGCTGAGTGAACGGCCTACAAGCATCAGCAGCCAGTAGATGGCCACGATAGCACCGGCGATAGTAGAAGCATCACCGATAACGCCTGCACCCGATGCATTCTGGTCAGCGAGGTAGAAGTTGAGGGTACCGGGAATACCGATCTCGATACCTACATAAATGAAGATACCGATCACGCCGAGTACTGTATGACGGAAGTTCCAGGGGCTATGGCTGTATTTAACCTTGGCATGACCCTTGGTAGAACCGGCGGGCTCGGGTATGTCGACAAACGAGATAACGATAAATGCCGCAGCAAAAACGCCCATGGCGATAAACAGCAGCGGAGTCACTGCCTGAATAGTGGTCGAGTGAGTGAGCTGGCCGATAAGAGCGCCTACGAAGAAGGGGGTCAGCGTGCCGCTGAGTGAGTTGAGCGCGCCACCGGTCTGCAGCAGCTGGTTACCGCGGTTACCGCCGCCACCGAGCAGGTTGAGCATCGGGTTAACGACAGTATTGAGCATACATACACAGAAACCGCATATGAATGCGCCAAGCAGATATACGAAGAAGTTGAGATGTACGGTAGAACCCTGGACAGTAGCAACTACTGTATCAGCACCAACCACGCTCGACAGGTACTGCACGAACAGGCCGACTACACCGATAGCCATTGCCCAGAGAGCTGTTTTCTTATATCCGATCTTTACAAGCAGATTACCGGCAGGAATACCCATGAAGAGATAAGCAAGGAAGTTCATCATGTTGCCCATCATGCCGAGCACACCGTTACCGTGGAAAGTGTTACCCCAGATTGTACCGATAGGGGCGGCCAGGTTAGTTACGAAAGAGATCATTGCAAAAATGAAGAACATGGCAATGATGGCAATCGTACGGCCGTTAGAATTGGAATTTGTCATATTAGGTTTCTGTTAATTATTGAATTCAGTTATGATTGTAAATTTACTAAAGATATTCTTACAAAATGCTACATTATGCTCAATAACATATCGTTTTTTCACGTATAGTCGCGTTCTCCGAATATTGTGGTGCCTATACGCACCATATTCGAACCGGCTTCAACCGCCTCGTGATAGTCATGGCTCATGCCCATGCTGATCGTGTCAAACGCCTCGTCGCCGGCCATGGGTCCGTCATGGAGCTGAAGCCACGTATCGGCAATCTCCTTAAAGTCAGCTTTTACACGTTGCATGTCGTCGGTATTGCTGGCCATACCCATTACACCCCTCACCCTCACGTTGGGGAGTTGCGCGATTATTCCGCTCTCCACAAGAGCTGTCAGTTCATCAGGAGTGAAACCAAACTTTGTCTCTTCACGGGCCACGTGCAGCTGCAGCAGCACATCTACACGACGTCCTATACGCCGCGCCTCTGCATCTACAAGCCGCAGCAGACGCTCCGAGTCAATACTGTGGATGAGGCTTACATGCGGCATGATCATACGCACCTTGTTGGTCTGCAGATGACCGATGAAGTGCCACTCTATATCCTCGGGAAGAGCGGAGGCTTTCTGAACGAGTTCCACCGCACGGCTCTCGCCAAACACGCGCTGCCCGGCAGCATACGCCTCGGCAACTGCCTCCTCAGGGTGAAATTTCGATACGGCAACGAGAGTCACCCCCTCAGGGAGCGACTCACGCACTGCATTGATACGTTGACCGATACCGTTGTTGCTCATAGCCGTTTACTGTTCGGCAGGTTGTGATGAGGTCGACAGCTTGGCCTTGAACACATCCATGATTGTAGTCTCGGCGATCGAGGTCACCTCAAAGTCGGCCATCGTGCCCTTCATTCCCTCCATGAAGTTGTCAAGCGCCTCACGGAAATCATTGGCTGCGACAAGAATATGCGAAGTAGTGCGTTTTTCAACCGCCGTTTTTTCGTCAAGAGTGATGAAACTTACCTTGACATGATACCACTTGTCAGCAGCATCGTTCCAGAATATTTCGGTGATATTGGTGCGTTTCACGGCCGATATCGAGAAATCACCCGAAATAAAGGGTGTCATCTCCTCGATCGTACGTGCCTCAGCTTCGGTAAAGCTGAGAGCATCGACCATATAGGGTTCGTTTACTTTCTTCTGTGTGCCGTTTTCCATCATCTTGTCATAACGGACTTTTGTTTCAAACCAGCTCATATATACGTTTTTATAATTCAGTTAATTAGTTTCGGTTGAGATAAAGATAAGCATGTACACATCCTACGAGACCTGCTCCGCCTACTATATTGCCGAGAGTGGCCGGAATCAGATTGTTCCATACCATCTGCCCTACGGTCACATCGGCGCCTTCAAGAATACCGCACGGTATGAAAAACATATTAGCGATGCAGTGCTCATATCCGAGAACGACAAATGCCATGACCGGCAGCCAGCAACCCATCATGCGCGCTCCGCTCGACTTGGCCGACATGGAGAGCCATATCGCCAGACACACGCACCAGTTGGCTCCGATAGCTTTCAGGAATACCGTGAGCCACGGCATACTGACTTTGGCCTCGGCGATCCTGACGACTGCAGAATGCCATGGATCCACACCGGTAAGACCCGGCAGATATACAAGTAGCCAGGTGAACAGCAATGCACCGACGAAATTACCTAGCCACACCAGCGACCAGTTGACAACAACGTCCGTGATGCCGCATTTACGCGACATCAGCGGCGGCATCAGCAGTGCATTGTTACCGGTAAAGAGCTCGGCACCGAGCACCACGACAAGTATCAGTCCTATCGGGAATGCCGCGCCGCAAAGGAGCTTTGACAATCCCGGATTAGCCTCTGCAGCTCCCGGAAAACCATAGCCAAGCATGACCGACAGCATACCGCCGAAAGAGATATACACTCCGGCAAGAATGGTCAGCAATATAAAGCGCGAATAGGATCCCCGTTGCAGCGACAGTTTGCGGCTGCCTGCGGCAAGAGCGGCCTCTACGACCTCTGAAGGCGACTTTGTAGCCATCAGTTATAGAGATTCGAGTATGCGCTTGAGCACTACCTGGGCCGATATCTCGCGGTTGGCGGCTTCGGGAATTACAAGTGAGCGCGGACCTTCGATCACATCATCGCTCACTATCATATTGCGACGCACGGGAAGGCAGTGCATGAAATATGCATTGTCGGTAAGCGCCATCTTCTCGGCGGTGATGGTCCATGCACGGTCAGTGCTGATCACCTTGCCGTAATTCGGATCAGCGTAGGCCGACCAGTTTTTGGCATACACGAAATCGGCGCCCTCAAGAGCCTTGTCCTGGTCATACTCGACCTTAGCCTTGCCGACAAATGCCGGATCAAGCTCATATCCGTGAGGATGGGTGATCACGAAGTCATAATCGGTCTCGTTCATCCACTCCGCGAAAGAGTTGGGAACAGCCTGCGGGAGCGACTTGGGATGAGGAGCCCACGTAAGTACCACTTTCGGACGCTCCTTGGTCTTGTACTCCTCGATCGTGATAAGATCGGCAAACGACTGAAGCGGATGGCGCGTGGCAGCCTCCATCGAGAATACGGGACGGCCCGAATATTTGATAAACTGATTGATGATCTTTTCCTCGTAGTCGTCGGTCTTTGATTCAAAGCGGGCAAACGAGCGTACTCCTATCACGTCACAGTAGCAGCCCATCACCGGTATCGCCTCCAGCAGATGCTCAGGCTTGTCACCGTCCATGATCACTCCGCGCTCGGTCTCGAGCTTCCACGCACCCTGGTTCACATCAAGCACCATCACGTTCATGCCAAGGTTCATGGCAGCTTTCTGAGTGCTCAGGCGGGTACGCAGCGACGAGTTGAAAAATATCATCAGCAATGTCTTGTTTTCTCCAAGATGCTTATAGCCAAATCGATTGGCCTTTACTTCAAGAGCCTCCTTCACTGCGGCATCGAGGGGGCCTATATCATGCACATTAGTAAAATTCCTCATAACAATCTAAATAATGCTGCAAGTTACTCATAATTTCCGACATTTCGCCAATTTTAGGGAATAAAGTAGTACCTTTGCACACGATGGAAGCTTCTCTCGGACGTAAAGCGGTAAAGGGCACCGTATGGGCGACGCTTGACCGCACGGGGTCGATCGGCCTGCAGTTTGCGGTCAACCTGATACTCGCCAACCTGCTCACTCCGGCCGACTACGGCATTGTGGGCGTGCTTGCCATTTTCCTGACCGTCAGCACCACACTTGTCGAAGGGGGATTTGCATCGGCCCTGATCCAGCGTAAAGATCCCACTCAAGGCGACTATTCCACCATATTTTACTGGAACCTCACGTTCTCCCTGCTCTGCTATGCCGTGCTGTGGCTAATAGCACCGCTGGTCAGCCGGTTCATGGCCCTGCCGCAACTTACGGAAGTACTCCGTGTGCTCGGCCTTACCATCATATTCAATGCCTTGGCACAAACCTCGGTCGTGCGTCTGCGCAAACAGCTGTCATTTCACACCATCGCTATCGTCAATCTGTCAAGTTACATGACGGCCGGGGCGATAAGCATCTGGATGGCATTCGATGGATATGCCTACTGGAGCCTCGTGGCACTGTCTGTAATATATCAGGGTATGTCGACAGCCCTTTATTTCATCATCACTCGCTGGCATCCATCGCTTCTGTTTTCTATGGTGACACTGCGCGAACTGTTCGGCTACGGCGGATACATGCTTGCGGCATCACTGCTGCAGACCGCATGCAACAACATTCAGGGACTACTGATAGGCAAACGCTTCTCCGATGTGCAGACCGGCCTCTATTCCCAGGCCTACAAGCTGGATCAGGTCACATCCTACGCCCTGCCGCAGGTTCTCGTACAAGTCATGTTTCCGCTATTTTCAGCCATTCAGGACGACCGCGAGCGTATGTGCCGCATGCTTGCCATGAGCGTGCGCGTCATAGCCGCAATCGTATTCCCGACGCTGATATTGCTCATCATCATCGCCGAACCGCTTATCATAGGAATGTACCGTGAACAGTGGGGACCATGTGCACCTTACTTCCGCATCCTGTGTGTTGGCGGACTGTTTGCCTGCCTGCAGAATATCAATTTCTATGCCGTCGCCGCCCGCGGATACAGCCGCGTGCTCTTCCATTGGAGTTTCTACAAATGGGGAATGCTCGGCGCGCTGCTTGCCGGAGGTGCCGTTATAGGAATGAAAGGCATATTGTGGGGCATGGTGCTCAGCAACCTCAACATTTTCCTGGTCAATGCCATTCTGGCAAGACGCTATGTAGGCTACCGCGTGACTGACCAGTTACGTGCCATCAGTGGACCACTTGCCGCCGCTGCCGTCACCGGCATCGCCGTAGCGCTGCTTCCGCTGGCATGGGGATGGCAGATCCCTGTCTACGCGGTGATATATCTCGCACTACTGCTTGTCACACGCTCAAGGGCACTCGCCGATGTGCGCCGAGTAGCCGATCTCCTGCTCCACCGCAATTAAAAGCGGCAGATCAGGGAGACGCCACACGACAGACGTGACATTTTCGACTTAGTGAGATAGTTTGAAAGAGGCTGCATCTTCTGACCGTCAGCCACGGTATAGCTCACCGGTGCATTTTCTGCATCGAATGACACCAAATTCGAATACTCTGACTTAAACGTATCGTTAAACGCCCCCTCGTATCTGAGAGTGACATCAGCCGCAATAGGACCCCATATACGTATTTCGGCTCCTACACCGGCCATGAGCGAGGTGGTGACACTATTGGCCGAGGGCTTGATCGCCTGATCGGTTCCGAGAACAGATTCTCCAAACTCATTCATGTAGGAAGCATCGATCATGAGGTTATCATACTGCGGATAGATACCGTAGCTGAATACATCCGCTTTTGCGTCATCAAGCTTTGACGAGAGATTAAATCCGAACTTGACTCCCACCAGCGCATGCACACTGAATATCCGGCTGATCTCATACCGGTAGTTCAGATACACCGGCAGGGTCATCCTATCCGACAGGGCTTTCTGATGCATTCCCTTGAGCTCGTAATAACGGATATAGGTATCCTTGTCCATGTCGGCTTCAGCAGGAGCCGCATAGTGATAATCCAGTTTGGAAAGATCGGCGGTAAGAGAGGTCCTGCTGTAACCCAGTCCCACGTTAGCCTCAAGGGAGTTGTGATTACGCGCCCAGAATGTCCATCCGAAGTCAAGCCCGAAGTCCGAGGATGATGACTTCGTGTCCATGCCGGGTAAAGCGGCACCGGTAGACAACGCTTTGCCAAGACCTATGTCAGCGGTAGCCTTTATTGCAAACTTTTCACTGACCGCGTTCTGCGCCGAGGCTGTAAATGCCGAAAGCATCGCTACAGCCATCGCTATATATCTTACTTTATATTTCATCTTCACAGAAAGTTTTATTTTCCCTATTATCTGACTACAATTTTCTTTGATTTCATCTGGCCTCCGCAGCTCACCGTCACGACATACGTACCGGGAACGAACTGGCTCAGCTCGATCTTCTCAGCTTCAGCCATTCCGCCGCTGTATGTGGTGGTGTAAACCGTTACACCTGACACTGTATATACGGCTACGTGGATGTCGTCGGCACTACCCGTAGAAATGTGCACTCCTGTCGGAGTCACCTTGATCCAGTCATCGGCATCTATCATCGCACCTCCGCGGCCTTTTGAGATATATCCGAATACCGAAGCATCGAAGCACACCTCTTCCACACCGTCAAGGTGGCGCAGATTACTGTTGATGACCTTACCATCCTTATCTTCCATGATTGCGAATGTCCAGAAATTGTTAGACGGATTGTTGAAGATCTCAGGTGTGGTGTGGCAATAGCGGAGCGGTGTCTCAGCTATGATTTTATACTCACCCTCACTGTCGGTATAACCTACTACAAACCGGTAGCCGAGTTCAGCCAGTTGCGAGTCGGGCATATCCATCATGACGACAAAGGTTGATGTCGTGCCGTCGCCTTTGCGGAGAAGCTGCTTGGGTGTCGACGGACGTTCATACACCTTAACCGTGCATGAAGCAGTCTTTCCGTTGTGGCTCGTCACTGTTATGGTTGTCGTACCGGCCTTGATGCCTGTCACGACTCCGTCAATGACCTGTGCGATCTCCGGATTGGCCGAAGTCCATATCACGGTCTTGTCGGTGGCGTTCTCAGGTCCGACTGATGCGGTCAATATCGCAGTCTCCCCTTCTGCAAGATTCAGGCTGGTGGGCTGCACTGAGATTGAGGTCACAGGTATTTCCCTCTGGATAACAGTCACGACACATTCATCTGTCAGACCATTTGAAGAAGAAGCGTAGATTACAGCCGTTCCGACACTGACTGCAGTCACAACACCATCTTCCGACACAATAGCCACGGCACGGTCAGATGATTTCCAGGTGACGGTCTTGTCAGTCGCGTCATCAGGCTTGATAGTGGCGGTCAGAGTGAAGAAATCACCCTCGATAAGGGTCAGCTCATTATGGCTTACCGTGATTTCAGTAACTGCGACGATTGCGGGCACTACCGTCACATAGCACACCGCCTGAATGCCGTTAGAGGATGCGGCTGTGATAATGGCGTTGCCCTGCTTGATGGCAGTCACGATGCCGTTGTCATCGACAGTGGCTATAGCCGGATCACTTGTACTCCAGGTGACAGTCTTGTCGGTAGCGTCGTCAGGACGGACTATCGCAATCAGATCTGCAGTGTTTCCTTCTATCATCAGGAGCTCGGTGTTGGTGAGCGATATGCCGGTCACCTCAATTACACCCGGTACCACCGTCACTATACATTCGGCGGTAAGACCATTGGACGATGAGGCATAGACCGTTGCGGTTCCTAATCCGACACCTGTCACGACACCTTCTTCCGACACAGTGACGATCGAGCGGTCAGACGATTTCCAGGTGACGGTCTTGTCGGTGGCATCATCCGGCAAAATCGTGGCGATCAGATCGAAGGTATCACCTTTTATAATTTCAATCTCGGTTCTGTTAAGCGTAATGGAAGCCACGGCGATAACTCTGGGTATAACCGTAACTTTACAAGTGGCCTTCATGCCATTGGCCGATGTTGCGGTGATGACGGTAACGCCCTGCTTAATGGCTGTCACGATACCCTTATCATCAACAGTGGCTATAGCCGGGTCATCAGTACTCCAGGTCACGCTCTTGTCGGTAGCGTCGTCAGGACGGACTATCGCAAGCAGTTCTGCAGTATCACCCTCCACCATAAGAAGCTCGGTATTGGTGAGCGTTATGCCGGTCACATCTACTACAGGCGGTACTACCGTGACTATACATTCAGCGGTAAGACCATTGGACGATGAAGCATAGACTGTGGCGGTTCCTAATTCAACACCTGTCACGACTCCGTCTTCCGACACAGTGACGATCGAGCGGTCAGATGATTTCCAGGTGACGGTCTTGTCGGTGGCATCATACGGCAAGATCGTGGCAATCAGCTCGTAGGTATCACCTTTTACAATTTCAATCTCGGTTCTGTTAAGCGTGATGGAGGCAACGGCAACGATTATGGTCTCAGCTTCAACTGTCACATTGCAATAAGCCTTGATTGAAGGATCATAAACCGAGGTAACAGTTATTATGACTTTACCGACAGCATTTGCCGTTAC
>CAZIPQ010000012.1:0-8219 GCA_964541165.1 uncultured Muribaculum sp. | reverse complement strand
ACTCTCATAAGGAGGTCGGTATTGGTAAGCGATATGCTGGTCACCGGTATATCTGCCGGATGGACTGTTACGACACATTCGGCAGTAAGACCGTTGGATGACGAGGCATAAACTGTAGCCGTACCCTCGCTGACTGCCGTCACTACACCATCCTCCGATACTGTAACTATGGCGCGGTCGGATGATTTCCATGTCACGCTCTTGTCGGTGGCGTCATCCGGCTTGATCGTGGCGATCAGCGGGAACGTGTCACCTTCCACCATGTCAAGCGTGGTTCTGTTAAGCGTGATTGAGGCAACGGCAACGATTATGGTCTCTTCCTCAACTGTCACATTACAATCAGCCTTGACTGAAGGGTCATAAACTGACGTGGCGGTGATTATCACCTTTCCGACAGCATTGGCCGTTACAATTCCGTTCTCGTCAACTGAAGCTATCGACGGGTCGGCCGAGCTCCAGGTAACTCGCTTGTCTGTCGCATTGTCAGGACGGACTATCGCAAGCAGTTCCGAGGTATAGCCCACTCTCATAAGGAGGTCGGTATTGGTCAGTGATATGCCGGTCACAGGCACTTCTACCGGATGAACGGTCACGGCACATTCTACGGTAAGACCGTTGGATGACGAGGCATAGATTGTGGTCTTGCCTTCGCTGACTGCAGTCACTACACCATCTGCCGATACGGTTGCCACAGCAAGGTCTGAAGATTTCCAGGTCACGGTCTTGTCAGTGGCATCATCTGGAGTTATGGTTGCGATAAGGGTGAAGGTCTCGCCTACGATCATATCCAGCGCGGTTCTGTTTATCGTAATGTCGCTCACCATAACTACGGCCGGAATCACCGTAACCGCACACTCGGCCTTCATGCCGTTGGAAGTAGTGGCGGAGACTGTCGCAAAGCCCTGCTTAATGGCAGTCACGATACCCTTATCATCAACAGTGACTATCGACGGGTCGCTTGTGCTCCATGTCACGCTCTTGTCAGTAGCGTTATCGGGGCGGACAATTGCTATCAGATCCGTAACATCGCCCTCTATCATGAGGAGTTCGGTATTTGAAAGCGAAATGCCGGTCACCAGTACCTCGCCCGGATGAACGGTCACGGCACATTCCGCTGTAAGACCGTTGGATGACGAAGCATAGATTGTGGCTACGCCTTCGCTGATTGCCGTTACCACACCATCCTCCGATACGGTAGCCACATCTCTGTTTGAAGATTTCCAGGTAACGGTCTTGTCGGTGGCATCTTCAGGGGTTATGGTAGCTACAAGGACAAATTTATCCTCGACGGTCATATCCAGCTCGGTCCTGTTCAGGGAGATACCGGCCACCTCGATAACAACCGGCACCACTGTTACAGCACAGATGGCTTTATTTCCGTTGGCCGAGGTTGCGGTGACATCCGTAAAGCCCTGCTTAATGGCGGTCACTACACCATTGTCATCGACAGTAGCTACCGACGGGTCACTTGAAGTCCAGGTCACACTCTTGTCAGTAGCGTTGTCAGGGTGTATAATTGCCAAGAGTTCGGCAGTATGGCCTTCCCTCATCAGCAGTTCGGTATTACTTAATGATATGCCTGTCACTTCAATCACCCTTGGAAGTACTTTCAGGGCACATTCGGCGGTAAGACCGTTGGATGACGAGGCATAGATCGTGGCCGTTCCCTCTTTGATCGCAGTCACCACGCCATCAGCCGACACGGTAGCCACAGACAGATCTGAGGATCGCCAGGTAATCGTGCGGTCAGAAGCATTGACCGGTAATATAGTTGCGGTAAGGGTATAGAGATCACCTTCGATAAGTTCCAGCGAGGTGTCGCTGATGAGGATCTCGGTCACAGCGAAGATTTCCTGTTCAACGGTCACCTTACATTCTGCTGTAACGTCAGGATCGGATACCGATGTGACGGTTATTACAGTGACTCCGGGAGCATGGGCGGTTATGTTGCCGTTGGCATCTACGGTTGCTATTGACTCGTCAGCCGAGCTCCACTTGACCGACGGGTCGGTGGCATCGGAGGGATGCACAATCACAGCCACTTCCGATGTCTCGCCTACACTCATGACAAGCTCGGTATTGGTAAGTGATATGCCGGTCACCGGTGTGCGTACCACAGTCACCTTACAGATGGCGGTCTTATCGCCGCAGGTGGCGGTGATGATGACCTCGCCGAGGGAGGCACCGGTCACTGTACCCGCGTCATCGACGGTTGCGATCGACGCGTTGGCTGTGGTCCAGGTGAGAGGATTGATGACGGCATTTGCAGGAAGAATTTCAGGAATCAGGGTAATGCTCTGTCCAACTCTGATCTCGGCAGAAGTATCACTCAGGGTGAGGCTTTCAACCGGCGGCAGGATGACGGTCACCTTACATGTGGCGGTCTTGTCGCCGCAAGTAGCGGTTATGGTCACTTCGCCCACTTTAAGGGCAGTCACCAGACCCGTCCCGTCGACAGTTGCGATTGACTCATCACCTGATGACCAGGTGACGGTCTTGTCGGTGGCGTCTTCGGGAAGAATTTCAGGAACCAGGGTGATCGTACCCCCTACTATAAGCGTGGCAACGTCAGGATTGATAGTGATGCTTTCGACAGGCGTCGGGATGACAGTCACCTTGCAGACGGCACGTGCATTGCCGCAGGCGGCAGTCACCGTAGTCTCGCCGAGAGCAATAGCGGTGATTTTACCGTCGGCATCGACGGTGGCCACCGCTTCATTACCTGAGGTCCAGGTGACGGTCTTGTCGGTGACATCCTCAGGAAAGACTTCGGAAATCAAGGTGAGAGTCTCACCGACCATCATCTCGGCGGTGTACTGACTGAGCGTGATGCTTTCCGCCAATATCGGAATAACAGTCACTCGGCACTCGGCACTCACTCCGCCACAAGTCACAGTGACGACAGTCTCGCCGAGAGCGACCGCGGTGATTTTACCGTCGGCATCGACGGTGGCGATCGCTTCATCGCCTGAGGTCCAGGTGACAGTCTTGTCGGTGGCATCTTCAGGTAAAATTTCAAGAACCGGAGTGAACGTACCCCCTACCGTGAGCGTGATAGCGTCAGGATTCAGGGTAATGCTTTCGACCTGCGTCGGGATGACGGTCACCTTACATGTGGCGGTCTTGCCGCCGCAGGTGGCGGTTATTGTCGCTTCGCCCACTTTGATAGCAGTTACCAGGCCATTGGCATCGACAGTTGCGATCGCTTCGTCATCTGATGACCAGGTGACGGTCTTGTCGGTGGCATTTTCAGGAAGAATTTCAGGAACCAAAGTTACGGTACCTCCTGCCGTAAGCGTGACAGCGTCAGGATTGATGGTGAAGCTTTCAACCGGCGTCGGAAGGACGGTCACATTACATGTGGCGGTCATCCCACCGCATGTGGCGGTAATGGTCACTTCGCCCACCGACACACCCGTCACCACTCCATTCTCGTCAACCGTAGCAATCTCCTTGTCGGCGGAGCTCCATGTCACAATCTTGTCAGTTGTGTTTTCCGGCAGGATGGTAGCCGTAAGCGTCACGCTTTCGCCTACCCTCATCTGGGCGCTCTTTTCGATTTCGAGGCTCTCGATAAGCACAGGGTTGACCTTCACCGTGCATGTCGCGCTCGCTTCTCCGCATGTGGCTGTGACGATGACTTCTCCCACCGACACGCCTGTCACCACTCCATTGTCATCAACAGTCGCAATGGCCGGATCACTCGAGCTCCATGTCACAGTCTTGTATGTTGTATCGTCAGGCTTCACGGTGGCCTCTAAAGTCACGCTTTCGCCTACCAATATCTCAGCCGACTCAGTGCTGAGCGTGACGCTTTCTGCAGGAGTAGGTATAACCTTCACCGTGCATGTGGCGCTCACCGTACCGCAGGTTACGGTAATAGTAGCCTCGCCAAGAGCCACACCCGTCACCACTCCATTCTGGTCTATCGTAGCAATCTCATTGTCGGCAGAACTCCATGTCAAGGTCTTGTCAGTTGTGTATTCCGGCAGAACTTCGGCGTTCAGAGTCACGCTTTCGCCTACGATAATCTCGGCTGACTCAGGGCTCAGGATGATGCTTTCGGCCGGGGTGGGAATTACTGTCACCGCGCAGGTGCCGCTCGCCGAACCGCATTGGGCTGTGATTGTCACTTCGCCGGCTCTTACTGCGGTTACCAGACCATTTTCATCAACGGTAGCAACCGATTCGTCGCTCGAGTACCATTGCACGAATTCTCGGTTGTCGGCATCCTCAGGCAGTGGGATGGCGGTGATAGTAAGGGTCTCGCTGTCCATTATCGTTGCAGCTTCCGGCTCCACCTTAACACCCGTCACAGGAATACCGACTGACACATAGCATGTCGCTTTTTTCCCGTTAATAGTGGTGGCGGTTATCTCAGACACACCTTTATAAACTGCGGTAACCACGCCGTCATCCGAAATGGTTGCGGCATTTTCGTCAGATGAGCTCCATGTAAAAGTCCGGTTAGTGGTATAATCAGGAATGAAGGTCACAATGAGCTGTTCCGTTTCCGGCACCCCATCTTTCACCTGCAATCCTAATCCAATGTGATTGAGCGTGATTGACGTGGGCAACACTCCAATGGGCGAGGAATGTTGCGTAAGCGGAACATCGCGGTCATCGGCATTGACAAACTTGATATTGGATAGGGTAAGGTTGCCTCGATGATAGTCATTGGCCGCCTTTACCTTAATATATACCAAAGGCCCGTCCGAGCCTTTTATTGACTGATCGGGATCGGATGAAAAAGCTCCCATGAGCAGCTTGCCGTTGACGATATTCGAGACGATCTGATAGGTGCTTCCTGCACGGTCGGGGTTAAGGCTTACGTCGGCCTTACCGGCGTCGGTCATCACGAATTCGAGTCCCTTGGGGAGTGTCACGTCAACCGAAAAGCCGTAGAACACGGTACTGTTGTCAAGCATCAGCTCGAGCGTACCCTCAGTACCCGGTTCAATATCCGTTTGCTCCTTAAGGAAGAAACTGTTTTGCGCGTAGGCAGTGGATGACGCAAAACTCACCAGCATCACCAGCAGTGAGAGTATCTTGGAGAACTTTTTCATCATTATAATGATTGGGAAATATTAAAAAAGCATAGGGACGTACGGCCGGTACGTCCCTATGGGTTTATTTTACTGCAATTTTGAATGATTTGCCATTAACGGATACGATGTAGATGCTGCCGGCAGGAAGACTGATCTCCTCCGAGTCAGACGCAGCCGTAAACGACTTGATGACGCGACCGTCAACAGTGTAGACTGCTATACTCTTGCCCATTACATCGTACAGAGTCAGGCCATCGTCGGTAACGGTGTGTGAAACCTCGTCATCCGACACTGATCCTATACCCGACATGCCGGAACCTGATCTTGAAGTCAGCACGTGACTGGTGGCACTGATGTCAGAAGCTACGATATCGAAGATCTCAACATCCTCAGCCATCGTGATGTTACCGCCTACCTCAAGTTCGAGGATCGGATCGGCAGTGCCTGCAAATGCCTTATTGTCGAGGTCGAAGAGCACTACGCGCATGGTGCGGTCGTCGATGCGGCGTGTGCTCAGGGCATGACCGCTGGCACTTAATCCGGCCTTCACGCTCTCGAGTTTCGCCCCGGGAGCCACGCGGATGTTAGCCTGAAGCGCCACATACTCCTTGCTGCCCGCAAGTCGCACTGCAACAATGCGTCCTTTCGCGCCCACGCCTGAGGGGCCACTTATTACCAGAGCATCGCCATTTCCCTCCACGGTCTCGCCGCCACTCCTGCTCGGACTTAGCGCTGAAGGATTTTGAGCGAGCACCGCCTTTACTGTCGCCGAGGCATCAGCAAAGGATATGGATTTATCTTTATTGACATCGGCACCCCTATAATAGAATTCGTTCCAGTCATCCTCATCGTCAAAATCAGGACGGGCGGTCTCCCACCAGTTGGCGAGGACGATTTGATTCATCACCGCATAGTTGGCGATATTCACAGCGTCAGAGATATCAAACATACCGTCCCAGTTTGCATCAGCTATCTGAGGATAAACCTTTACGGTACGGTCATGATAGAAGTTGTTATCAGTCATCACATGCACGTCAGTGCGTCCTACGGCGTTTAACACGAGTGTACCGTCATGAATGGGCTCAACTGCAGCCACCACTGGATTAGTAGTGGACCACGTCATGGTCTGGTTATCCAGAGGCATGTTCGATTCAAGCTTGTAAGACTTACTGTTGGGATTGTATTCGGGCATTTGCGCTTCAGTCGGTTGGGTGACAAATATGCCCGGTTCTATTCTTTGGGCATGCACGGCCCAAAGCTTCCGGTAGTCGTCAAGGCATTTTGCCTGCACATAGATCTTGCACTCCGGCTCAGTCAGGTGTGCTTCACCAATCATCTGGGGGATGGTCTCTGTGTAAACCTTGATGGTGGTGAGCACCTCGCAATCGTCAAAGGCATTTTCACCAATCACCTGCAGCGATTTGGGGAGCGATGCAGTTTTCAGTTTCTGGCAATAATACATTGCCTCCTTACCGATTTTAATTACACCCTCGGGGATATTTATCACTTCGAGCTCAATGCAGTTTTTCAATGCATAGTCGTCGATCAGTTTTAGTTTCCAGTTTTCGGAGCGCTCGAATGCACGCAAGTGACGGCAGTCCATCAACGATTCAGAGCAAAGCTCTTCGATATCGTCGTGCATGCGAATGGAAAGAAGTCCACGGCAGTCTTTCAGCACTCCGGGATTCAGGCGGGTGACGAGCCGCGGCACTTCAAAAAATGTCAATCCATAGCAGTTGGCAAAGGCGCGTTCGCCCATATTGGTGATGGTGCTCGGTAGAGTGATTTCGGGAAGGTTCTTACATCCGTTGAACGCCTCCTGACCGATTTCGATCACACCTTCAGGAATAGTTATCCCGACAAGAGTAAGATCATTTTCGAAAGCGTCGTTGCCGATTCTTATCACTTTGTATTGCTTACCGTAATATTCGCTGGTTTCATCTATGTATTTCACATATTCGGGAACTTCGTAAGTAGTAGGGCCGGTGGCTATATTGGCAGGACCGGCTACCTCGCAGTAAGGGTTAGGCTTATTGCTGAGGACTCTGAAACGAAGACCATTTTTTTCCTCGAGAACGCGCTCTAAATGCACGAGTGTCTCGTCCTTGGCTACAATTCTATAGAACATAGCCCAAGGTGTCATCCTCTTCAAACTATCGATTGGAGCATTCGGAGCATAGAGTGTTGCATCCTTGCTGGCATATACCTTGGGTGAGAAGAAACCTTCATCAAATGCTTTCGGATCTTCCGCAAGATATGTAACCGTGAACGCACTGTCACAGTCAACGAAAACTCGACTTCCCTTTTCTAAAGATGCGGGGATAGAAATTTCTTTCACGCTCTTGCAGCCTGCGAAAGCAGCGTCACCGATGTTCTTCAAGCCTTCGAAGAGTTCAATTTCCGGAAGTTTTTCACATCCGCTGAAGGCCATGTCAGGAATTGTTTCCAGTGAGGCGGGGAAATTGATTGAGGATAATTCGGCGCATCCGCTGAAGGCACCCTCACCTAATGATGCCAGACTCTCAGGCAAAGAAATCGGTTGGGGAGTGTAGTCCTCAAGTTCCCAAACCACCGGATATGTATTTAACGGCTTGTCATAAGTGCCCAGTAAAAGAACCTCTACTTTTCTTACGCCATTAAAACGCTGTTTAAAGCACTCATTAAAGGCGTAGTCGCCGATTGAGGTGACAGCGTTGCCCATTTCTACGTCTACAAGGTTGTAACAGCCATCAAAAGCATGAGCTCCGATTGTCTTGACATTTTCCCCGATAGATACAGATAAAAGGCCATACATATAATAATGGTAAGCGGATGAATAGGATTGGCTGCCGGGGCCGTAATACTTACTTGAGTTTACTGCACATCCATAAAAAGCATAGTCACCTATCGATTCCACGCCGTCGGGAATTTCAACATGAAGGTTAAAATTCTCTTCCGGCTCATCATCAAATTCACCCGAGAAACATTTATAGAATGTGTAGGGATTAATCTTTTTCAAGTTCGAGGGGAGCTTCAATGACATCACTTTGCTGCAATCCATAAAGGCAGAGTCACCTATCTCCTCTATGTTGTCAGGGAGATCAAGATAAGTGAGCCCGGAGGATTTGAAGGCACTGTTTCCAATACTTTTCAAACTTTCCGGAAAAACAACCGATGTGAGATTCTGACAGT
>CAZIPQ010000011.1:22160-32356 GCA_964541165.1 uncultured Muribaculum sp. | reverse complement strand
AGTCCTGCCCCCGCCACTAAAAGAGGTTGCCTCAGGCAACCTCTTCTTTTTTTAGCCTAATTAGCCTAATACGACTAATATGACTAATAGGGCCAATTGGCCTAATTAGGCTAATACGATTATAGGCCTAATAGGGCTTATTAGGCTAATTGGGCTTATTGGATATTGAGGAGTTTATGAGTCTGGAGAGAGAGATGCCAGAAGGGATGGGAGAGGATGTAGTTGATGGTAGCGGTGCGGATGGCGGCGTTGATGGCGGGTTCTCCGCAGTCGCATGGCTGCAGTCGGTATTCACCGGCTTTGATGCTGCAGTAAGGCTCCGGATCAAAATCGGGCGATTGATAGACTACTTTCAGCTCATTGATGCGCGTGAGTGCCACTGTAAGTTGCTTGGGCGAGCATGTGATCCAGTCGATTGAGTCGGGAAGAGGTAGTGTGCCGTTCGTCTCAACCTGGACGAAATATCCGCTGTCATGGAGCACTGTGATAAAGCTGTCAGTAAGCTGGAGGGCAGGTTCTCCTCCCGTGATCACGATGTGTCTTGACGGCCACTGGCTGATTGTATCCAGTATTTCCCGATAGGTCATCGTGCGGAATGCCTCATGATCGGTATCGCAGAAACTGCATTTGATATTGCAGCCTGACAAGCGAATAAATATTGCCGCCGTGCCTGTGAAGTGGCCTTCTCCCTGAAGTGAATAGAAAATCTCGTTGACGCGCAGCGTGTTCATTCCTTAATATATGTAGCTATATTATGAGTGCTTTCCTCGACATCTACACGAAAGCAATGGGGCACGCGGTCACATACCCATCGGGCTATGTTTTCAGCTGTCGGATTAAACGGCAGGAGCTCATTGAAATCTCCGTGGTCAAGATAATCGTGGACAGCCTCCTTGATGTGCTTGAAATCGACTACCATGCCGGCCTCGTTGAGTTGCTCCGACTTACAGTGTACGGTCACAATCCAGTTGTGCCCGTGTCGCTGAGTACACTTGCTCTCGTAGGGCAGGTCAAGGCGATGGCATCCTGCAATCTCCATCCGTTTGGTTACGATATACATTCTCGTCGATACTTTATTAAAAAAATCAGCAACTTCAATGGTAAAGTTGCTGAATATAAACTGTTGAGCCACAAAGGGGGGTCGAACCCCTGACCTTTTCGTTACGAATGAAATGCTCTACCGACTGAGCTATTGTGGCTGATTAACCGTGCAAAGTTACGAAATAATTTTTACCGATCCAACGCCTGTGTACTAAAAGTAAGCTTAATTTTAGCATCCTTGAGACGCAGGCTTGCCATGGCCGGAGTGTTGACATACGGTACTATGGCCATAACTACAGTAGAGGTCTGGTAATAGCCTGACTGTACGGTCTCGGTAATAAGGTTGACAGGAGTCAGTATAAAATCACCGTCAGCATCCGTAAGATTGTCTTTCTTGCTCATGTCAAGGAAATACTGGCGCATTTCAGTGAAGTTGTAACTCTGTGTATCGCTGTTGTATTTGGCGTAGAATGACGATACATTGTCATTGATCTGCTGCTTGGCAAAGAAGTCGTCTTTCTTGTCCTTTTTTACGAGTAGCACATATTCCGGCGGCTCGATAGAATAGTCATTGGTGACGGCTTCAACCGGAATTGACATTGTCATTGAGTTGAGCACATCAAATTTGTTGACCTGATGACGGTATTTGTCAACCATGCTGCGGATAGGTATGGTCAACTCAGTGTCGTAGCCGATGGGAGCGACCAGCATGGGCTTTGTGGCTGCCATTGCGTCGATTTCATTGCTTACCTTGTAGGTCATATTGTTATTGTTGATGACCTCGGGAGTGACGGCAAGAAATATCTGTGAGCCGTTGATAATGGTGTCGACATGCTGTCCGTCGTCACGGTCATATTCAAGGTGGCGTTTGAAATACATGTACATGCCGCTGGCATAAAACCGCATTATACGGCCCGAGCCGAAGCTGTTTTTGATGTATACACCCGGAAACCACTTTGAGAACTTCTGCGGGTTGTTCCATAATGCGGGATCCTCCTGAAACTTGTTCCAGAATTCATGGGCAAGCGTAAGAGGCATTTCGACTTCGAGAATACGTATGGCCGAGTCAGGATGGGTATAGCTTGCCTGCTTCTGTTCCGACATACCGAGTACCGATGCCGTATACATCTTTGAGCCGAGCAGATTAGCCGGGTTGTAGCTGTCTGACGGATCAAAGTCGCTGTATATGGGCGATGGCAGCGCCTTGTCAAGGCGATATACCTCGACGCCCATAGGAGCAAGCGAATCACCGATCATATCGGTGGCAAGCATGAACATGCGCAGTTTTATCGAGTCGATCGATTCAAGCGTTACACCTGTCGTGTCAAGAGCCGATGCCGGCATAAACTGTGTGATGAAATCGCTCGACAACTGTCCGTAGCCGCGGGCATTGATGCGTCCGAGCAGTTGATTGTCAGTACGGGCCTGAATCACAGGATTGCTCACCGACCTGCCTGACATTGTGAATGTAGAGTCGATCTGCACCTCTACATTGTCCTGTATGATTGATGATCCAATGGTAGTGCTGTCCTCACACGCCACAAGCGAAGCGCCTATCAGGGCAGCCGGGATCCATCTGGTAAGTTTCATTAGAGTGATTGTTATTAAGTTTAAAGTGACCGGTAGAAGTCGGCGTATTTGTCAACATAGCCCTCTTCTCCCGGATAAGGGAGGAACGGCTTACCGGAGGCTTTCGCATACGCAAGCACCTCTTCGTCAATTTCCGGTGACGCCTGTACAATGGCATCGCTGTGATCTATGGCAAGTTTATGAAGCGCTTTTACATCAATGTCACCTTCACCCAGCAGGCTGCTGATTGCCGTGTCGTCAAAGCCGTCCATGCGTAATTTTTCGGGCATGCGTGCATCGAGATTGGCTACCGGACTGTCATTGAATATGGAATATATGACTTTAGAACTTGCAAAGGTGAGATCGTCGGCGTAAGCACACTTGAGATATAACGGGGCAAGTGCCGATACCCAGCCGGAACAATGGATAAGTGACGGCTCCCAACGCAGTTTCTTTACAGTCTCCACAACACCGCGGGCATAGAACATTATGCGTTCATCATTGTCGTCAGACATCGTTGTAGTCTCAAGGTCCTTGCCTGATTGATTGCGCAGAAAGTAATCCTCATTATCTATGAAATAGACCTGCATACGTGACGGCTGGAGAGTCGCCACCTTGATTATCAGAGGGTGATCGGCATCATCGATGACGATGTTAAGGCCTGACAGGCGAATTACTTCGTGCAATTGATTGCGACGTTCCTTGATAGTGCCGTATTTAGGCATGAAAGTACGCACTTCAATGCCCTTTTCCTGAATTCCCTGCGGGAGCATGCGGCTTAATTCAGCCATAGGTGTAGCAGGGAGATAAGGGGTAATTTCCTGCGAAATGTATAGAACCTTGTTAATATCCATTAAAAATAATCTATATGGTGATATATCGCACAAAGTTACGAAAAATTTCTGAAACTACCGCTATTATTATGCAATCAATCGATGATGTCCAGATGGCGTAATGCATTGACAATGCCATTGTCATCAACACTTGTCGTGACATAATCGGCCGATGCTTTGACTGTGTCATCGGCATTTCCCATGGCCACACCGACGGCTGCATGTTTAAGCATCGGCATGTCGTTTCCTCCGTCGCCGAACGCTACTGATGCTTCAAGCGGCATGCCGAGTTCCCGGAGTATCACGTCGATTCCGGCAGCCTTATTGACCCCGTGTGCCGTGATGTCGACAAAGGTCGGGTACCATCTGTTGAACTCGCATCCGGGCAATTCAGCCCTAATCTTCTTTTCTTCCTCTACACCAAAGAACGGGGTCATCTGGTACAGTTCCTCCTTCATTCCGTCGTCATAATCACACAACGGGATATTATCCACAGCGAGGAAACTCTCATATACGCGACGCGCCTCTTCATCAGGATTGGCTCCTTTTATATCATTTTCGCCTACATATACGCACGGATAACCGTTACGTCGACACACTTCAATCAGTTTTTTCACCTCTTCAGCTGGAATGGCATGCTTATCGACAACTTTACCGCCGATCACGCAATATGCTCCGTTCATGGTGATATAGCCGTCGATCAGTTTCTCCTCCATAAGAGGACCGAGATTATTGATAATCGGTAACGGGCGTCCGGTAGCGATAATTATCTTATGGCCTTTTTCATGCGCGGCTCTCAGGGCCTTTACTGTCGAGTCAGGTACCGTGTGGGTGTTGAAGCTGACCAATGTGCCGTCTATGTCAAAAAATAATACTTTTTTCATTACTATAATAACGTGTCATTGGCGCTATTGTTAGGGAAAAGTGATAAAAATTGTAGTTTTGATTGTCCGTGCAACGGAATTTTCAGCTATCTTTGCAATAATAAACCAATGGACATGAAACATTCGCTAACGGAAAAAACCGATGCAATAGGTCGCGTGATCACTACTCTTGACCGTCTTAGGGTAGAGTGTCCGTGGGATCGCAAGCAGACCAATGAATCATTGCGTCCTAATACAATTGAGGAGACTTTCGAGCTTTGTGACGCCTTGCTTGCCGATGATCAGGAAAACATCAGCAAAGAGCTTGGCGACGTATTGCTCCACGTACTCTTTTACTCCAAGATAGGTGAGGAGAAAAATGAATTTGACATCGCTGACGTAGCCGACAAGTTAAATAAGAAGCTTATATTCCGCCATCCGCATGTATTCGGAGAGACTCATGTCGAGAATTCTCATGACGTCGAGCAGAATTGGGAGCAAATAAAGCTGAAAGAAAAAGGGGGCAACAAGACCGTGCTCGGTGGAGTGCCTAAATCGTTGCCAGCGATGATCAAGGCTGACCGTATTCAGGAAAAAGCGGCCAATGTCGGCTTTGACTGGGAGGAGCGCTCTCAGGTCTGGGACAAGGTCAAGGAGGAGGTCAGTGAAGTCAGCGCCGAGATTGACAGTCTTGATCCGAAGGGTCTTGAAGAAGAGTTTGGCGATCTGTTGTTCAGCGTGATTAACGCGGCGCGGTTATATGGAGTAAATCCGGAGAATGCGCTTGAAAAGACCAATCGTAAGTTTATCCGCCGGTTCAATTATGTAGAGGCTAAGGCAAAAGCCGAGGGCCGTAACCTCAAGGATATGACTCTTGAGGAAATGGATCAATTGTGGAACGAAGCAAAACAGCAAGAACATGACTGAAGAAAATGAAAAATCACGTGCCCGCTCACGTGTGTGGATATTTGTCATAGCAACAGTATTTCTGGTAGTTGCTGTATTCGTGGCCAATGCACGTGTTGAACGCAATTATCGTGTATCGGCTGCCGAACATATCACCATGAAGGTCGACAGCATAGACTTCCGTAGTGATGTCACCCGTATATATGGAACCCTCATAGGGCGTCCGCATACATCACAGAAAATCAATGCCATCACTCTCAAGAGCGGTATGCGCTCATTTCCGGCAACCGATATTGACGGAATTGATTTCAAGCGCTGGTTCCAATGGGAGGATGACGGTATAATACCCATAGAAATAGACTTTGACGTGATGGAGCCGATATCGGTCGGTACCATTATCATAGAGACAGTCCGCGGTACTGATACATGTGTGCTCACCAACAAGTAATTGATGAAGCTCTGCATTACTGAGAAACCGAGTGTCGCACGTGATATCGCGGCTATACTCGGCGCCTCACAGCGGCGTGACGGGTACTACGAAGGTGGTGAATACAGAGTGACCTGGACATTCGGTCATCTGTGTACCCTGAAAGAGCCTGCCGATTATACTGAATTGTGGAAGCGATGGTCCTTGGGGGCATTGCCGATGCTGCCTGCGCGTTTCGGTATAAAAGTCATTGATGACAAAGGTATTGAAAAACAGTTCAATGTAATCAAGTCGCTGATAGCCGAGGCCGATGAGGTCATCAACTGTGGTGATGCCGGTCAGGAGGGTGAGCTCATACAGCGTTGGGTGATGCAGAAAGCTGATATCCACTGTCCCGTGAAGCGTCTGTGGATAAGTTCGCTGACTGATGAGGCGATACGCGAGGGCTTTAAGTCGCTTAAACCTGAAAAGGATTATGACCGGCTGTATCATGCCGGCCTGTCGCGTGCCATCGGAGATTGGATTCTCGGCATGAATGCCACCAGGCTGTACTCACTTAAATACTCATCGCCGGGCAACGTGCTTTCGATAGGGCGTGTACAGACACCTACTCTTGCCCTGATAGTGCAGCGCCATCATGAAATCACCCATTTCAAGCCGGAAGATTACTGGGAGCTGAAAACTGTCTACCGCGACACTACGTTCAACGCCGCTTCCGGTCGTTTCAACTCTGAAGAGAAAGCATCCCAGGCCTTGGCTGCCATTCAAGACAAGCCTCTCACGATTACCGATGTCAGTGAGAAGAAGGGCCGTGAAGCACCTCCAAGACTCTTTGACCTGACTTCGCTTCAGGTGGAGTGCAACAAAAAGTGGGGTTGGACCGCTGACGATACACTTCGCCTGATTCAGTCGTTATACGAAAAGAAAGTCACCACTTACCCGCGTGTCGACACCACTTATCTTAGTGACGATATCTATGGCAAGGTGCCTGATATCCTGCGTCAGATGACCCCTTATGCTCCTCTGACAGCTCCTTTGCTTGCTAAAAAGCTGCCGAAGTCCAAGAAGGTGTTTGACTCGTCGAAAGTGACCGATCACCATGCAATAATCCCGACAGGACAATCGCCATCGTCTCTCGTAGGCGATGAGCGTAAGATGTATCATCTGATAGCTCTGCGGTTTATTGGCGCATTTTATCCTGATTGCGAGTTCCTTTCCACCACGGTAATGGCACGTGTGGAGGATGTTGACTTCAAGACTACCGGTAAGGTTATAGTATCTCCCGGCTGGCGCACACTTTATGCCGGTAAGGAAGATGCTGACGATGTAAAAGATTCGGATGACCGCATCTTGCCTGAATTTAAAGTAGGGGAGAGCGGCCCTCATGAACCATCATTACAGAAAAAGCAGACTCAGCCCCCTAAGCCCTATACTGAAGGAACTCTGCTGCGCGCCATGGAGTCGGCCGGAAAGACTGTCGATGACGAGGAATTGCGTGAAGCGATGAAAGAAAACGGTATTGGCCGTCCGTCGACACGCGCGGCCATAATCGAGACGTTGTTCAAGCGACGTTACATATATCGTGAGCGTAAGAATATATTGCCATCCCAGGCCGGTATTGATCTTATTGCGACAATCAACGAGGAGCTTCTTAAAAGCGCCAAACTGACCGGATTATGGGAAAACAAATTGCGGCGCATAGAGCGCGGAGACTTTTCAGCCGCCGAATTTATCTCTGAGCTGAAGGCACTTATCAAGGATATCGTGATCAATGTACTCAGCGACAATTCCGCCCGTCATATTGATGTTGAGGCTGAGAAGGCCAAGGAAAAAACGGCGAAGAAACGTAAGGCTCCTGCCGGTGATGAGACAGCCGAGAAGAAACCGCGCGCACCACGTGTCAAGAGTCTGGAAGAGATAAAGTGTCCGGTATGTGGTGAAGGCTATTTGCTGAAAGGGCGCACAGCCTACGGATGCAGCCGTTTCCGTGAAGGTTGTGCCATGCGTATTGACTTTAATGATTGTGCCGGTGACATGACTCCGGCCAAAGTGGCGACATATATCAAAAAGAAATATGGGAGTAAATCGAAGTGAGTTGTTTCCGATAGTCGATGAGACAGGTGCTGTCATAGGCAAAGCCACCCGCGGAGAGTGTCATGGCGGATCAATGCTGCTGCATCCGGTAGTACATCTTCACGTCATGCGGCCAGGCGGCTTTCTGTATCTGCAGAAACGCTCCATGAATAAGGATATACAGCCCGGAAAGTGGGACACTGCTGTGGGAGGTCATGTGGATTTCGGTGAATCTGTCGATGACGCGCTGATGCGTGAGGCCCGTGAGGAATTGGGTATTGCCGGTTTCGTGCCTGAGAAGCTGCCGCCGTATGTGTTTCAGTCATCGGTGGAACGTGAGCTTGTCAATCCGTTTTTCACGGTTGTTGATGATACTGTTGTGCCTGAACCTGATCCCGATGAGGTGAGTGAAGGCCGTTTCTGGCATATCGAGGAAATAGACCGGATGATAGGCAATGGCGTGTTTACGCCCAATTTTGAACAGGAATTCTTAAAAATAAAACCCTATATTATATGAAAATCTGTGACTTGAATGCTGATATAAATCTTCAGTGGATATTGGTTGGTGTCATAGTGGTAGTTGCGATAGTCTATGCTGTCGTAGCATTGTTGCGGGCTACCCGTCATAAAGGGAAGAAAAAGTCATGTGACAATTGCGGTGCCTGCGGACTGCACGGTATCATCAATGAAGCTACTCATCAAGAGCAAGATGGGAAAGGCGATGTTCAAGATCAGTCGACGAAAGGCGAGTGACAATTTTCCCTTTGTGGGCATATGAGATATTTCCTGTTTCCTCGCTGACCACAATGGCTGCGGCATCAGTCGCCTGTGATATGCCGAGCGCCGATCTGTGACGCAGTCCCATTGAGCGCGGGATGGTTGTGTCGTGGCTGACCGGCAAAATACAGCCGGCTGCCTTTATGCGGTCATGGGCAATGATCATTGCTCCGTCATGAAGCGGTGAGTTTTTAAAGAATATATTTTCGATCAGTCGTGTATTTATTGTGGCATCGATCATGTCACCGGTCTTTTCATAGTTTTCGAGGGGTATTGACTGTTCGATTACGATGAGTGCTCCGGTTTTTGATTTAGACATTGACATGCAGGCATATATTATCGGCATGATCCATTTACGGCGCTCATCGGCGTCCATACGGCTGTTGCGGTGATGGCGGAACAGATTGCGCAAAAACTTCCATCGGTTATGATTGCCGAGCTCGACAAGAAATCTTTTGATCTGATCCTGAAACAATATCACAAGAATGATAAGACCGATTGACATTACCTTGTCGAGGATAGTTCCGATAAGGCGCATGTCAAGGATCTCGGAAGTGACAACCCATACAATGATAAATGCAAGCACACCGAAGAAAATGTTGATGGTGCCTGACTCCTTCATTATCCTGTAAAGGTAAAACAGCAGCATCGCCACTATCAGTATGTCAAGAGCGTCTTTTATTCCGAAAGGTGCCATTCCTGTAGATTACGTTATCCGTTGTTGATTAATGATGTTATTTTTACAGCCTGCGCGGCTTCCTTCACGTCGTGTACACGCAATATTGACGCACCTTGCATGAGGGCGGCCGTATTGAGCACTGTGGTGCCGTTGAGTGCATCCTCGGCTGTTATGCCGAGAAGCTTGTAGATCATTGACTTGCGTGATATTCCGACCAGAAGCGGACGTTCAAGTATGTGGAATAGCTCAAGATGAGCCATCAATTCGTAGTTCTGTTCCACTGTTTTGGCAAATCCGAACCCCGGATCCACGATGATATCGTTGATTCCGAGCAGTGACAGCCGGTTGAGTTTGGCTCCCAGATCAGCAAGCACCGAGGCGGTCACATCCTCATAATCGGTCAGCGATGTCATTGTAGCCGGAGTGCCGCGCATGTGCATGATTATATAAGGAACTTTCAGGCCTGCTACCGTAGTCCACATCTGATCATCCATGTCACCTCCCGAGATGTCATTTATCATGTCGGCTCCGAGATCGGTTACGGCTTTGGCGGCGACCTCGGCGCGGAAAGTGTCGATGCTTACCGGGATGTCGGACGAAACCTTACGTATTGCCTCCATTCCGCGGGCTATGCGCTCGATCTCTTCAGCTACCGGAATATCGGCAGCTCCTGGGCGTGAGGAATATCCGCCGAGATCGATCATGTCGGCGCCATCCTCGATCATTCGGCTTACACGGTCAATCAGCGCGCTACTGTCAAATGTCCGCGATTGTGTATAGAATGAATCGGGAGTCACGTTGATAATACCCATGACCTGTGGACGGTTACATTCAAAGAGTCGTCCCCGTAAATTGAGTGAAAATGGAGTGAACCGGTTCATTTCGCTTGTTTTCTTATGCGAAAATAGTCAATTTATTATAAATGGCCAAAATAAATTCGTAGTGTAGTTTTTTTGTCGTAGATTTGTATCTAAGAAATTATTATGTTAACATGCACAGCCTGAATGTCGTTTCTCTACTTATCATTC
>CAZIPQ010000011.1:0-22060 GCA_964541165.1 uncultured Muribaculum sp. | reverse complement strand
GATAAACCAATGCAATTAAAGTAATAATGTTAAAGTCGATACGTGTTATTTTAGCTGTTATCAGCATTATTGCAGTGACGATATTGTTTGTAGATGTCACTGGAACTGTTTTACACTGGCTTGGCTGGGTTGCCAAAATCCAGTTTATGCCGGCGGTGTTGGCCATGAATATCGGCGTAATTGTTTTTCTCGTTGTGCTGGCACTGTTGTTCGGACGCGTATATTGTTCGGTAATCTGTCCGCTCGGTATCATGCAGGATATCATCTCCTGGATTCACGGTAAGGCCGGCGGTTCCCGTCGTTTCCGCTTTTCTCAGGCCAAGACATGGCTTCGAATCCTCGTATTGGCGCTTTTCGTAATGGCGTTGATTGCGGGTCTTGTCCGATACGCTGTATTAGTTGAGCCTTACAGTGAGTTCGGCCGTATTGTCAGCAGTCTTGTCAAGCCGGTTTATGTTGGAATCAACAACTTCATGGCCTCGCATGAGGCTGAGGACAGCTATAATTTCTATCATATCGATTATGTAGTTCCTGTAGCCTTGACCGTGACGGCTGTCGTGACTCTGCTTATCGTCGGCATCCTTGCGTGGATAGGTGGTCGCACCTACTGTAACACGATATGTCCCGTCGGAACCATATTGGGCTACCTGTCGCAGTATTCCTGGTTTAAGCCGGTCATCGATACTTCAAAATGTATCAACTGCGGACTGTGCGCCCGTAAGTGCAAGGCATCATGTATCGATGCTAAAAATCATGCGATCGATTACACCCGATGTGTCGCATGTATGGATTGCTTGGGCAACTGTTCTAAGAATGCCATCAGCTATTGCCATCCGTCAAGAACAGTGACCGACGAACCGGCTCCTGATGCCGGTCGTCGTTCGTTCCTTACAGTCGGCGCCTTGCTTGGTGCGTCGGCAGCGTTAAAAGCTCAGGATAAGCTGGTCGACGGAGGCCTTGCCGATATCGTGGATAAGAAACGTCCTGAACGAAAGACACCCGTTACACCTCCCGGTAGCCTCAGTTATGCCAACTTCACGCAGCATTGTGTGTCATGTCAGCTTTGTGTCACGCAGTGTCCCAACGGAGTGTTGCGCCCGTCATCCGACATGTCGACCTTCATGCTGCCGGAAATGAGCTATGAGCGCGGATATTGCCGCCCGGAGTGTACCAAGTGTTCCGAGGTATGTCCGGCCGGGGCTATTAAGCCGATCGACAGCGCTGATAAGAGCGCTATACAGATAGGGCACGCCGTGTGGCGCCGTGACAGCTGTCTGCCGGCTACGGAAGGAGTGAAATGCGGCAATTGTGCCCGTCATTGTCCTACCGGGGCCATAACCATGATATCGCTCGATCCCGATGACAAGTCCTCGCCAAAGGTGCCGGCTGTTGACACTGAACGCTGCATAGGCTGTGGCGCATGTGAAAATCTGTGTCCCGTACGTCCTTATAGCGCTATTTACGTAGAGGGTCATGAAAATCACCGTATAATCTGAAAAAAGAGTAATCGTAATGAAAAATAACGACACATATATTACCCGCCGAAATTTTCTTCGTACAGTCGGTGCCGGTAGCGTGGCCGCATTACTGGCTCGCTGCGGTGTAAAACGTGCTGATGATACTGGTGCTTCAGCTACGGCGCCATCCGATAAAAAGGCTAAGTCGGGAGAAATGACCTACCGTACCAATTCATCTACGGGTGATAAGGTCTCAATCCTCGGATATGGCTGTATGCGATGGCCTACATTGCCTGAAAAAGCAAAGAAAGGGGAGTCAAATCTCGATCAGGAGGCTATCAACCGCCTCGTTGATTATGCGCTTGAGCATGGTGTAAACTACTTCGATACATCGCCTGCTTATTGCAAGGGTTTCAGTGAGGGAGCCACCGGTATTGCCTTGAGCCGTCATCCTCGTGACAGTTATTATATCGCTACCAAGCTGTCCAATTTCTCACCGGCCACATGGAGCCGTGAACGGTCGCTGGCCATGTATCATAATTCTTTAAAAGAGCTGCGCACCGATTATATCGACTACCTGTTGCTGCACGGTATCGGCATGGACGGTATGGAGGCATGGAACGGTCGTTATATCGACAACGGAGTTCTGGATTATCTTGTGGCTGAGAGAGAGGCGGGCCGCATACGCAATCTCGGTTTCTCATATCATGGCGATGTGGCGGTGTTTGATCATCTGCTGGCAATGCAGGACCGTGGTGAGATCAAATGGGATTTTGCCCAGATACAGATGAACTACGTTGACTGGAAGCATGCCAAGGAGGTTAACAAGCGCAACACCGATGCTGAATATCTCTACAATGAGCTGCATAAACGCAATATTCCGGTCGTAATCATGGAGCCCCTGCTTGGCGGCCGTCTTGCTTCGGTTAACAATCACATTATGGAGACCTACAAGCAGCATCGTCCTGATGACAGTGTCGCATCCTGGGCATTTCGCTTTGCCGGTACTCCGGAAGGAGTGCTTACGGTGTTGAGCGGCATGACCTATATGGAGCATCTGCAGGATAATCTGGCGACCTATTCTCCGCTGGAACCATGCACTCCCGAGGAACTCGATATGCTTGAGACATCGGCCAAACTGATCCTGAACTATCCGACTGTGCCGTGTACCGATTGCAAGTACTGCATGCCGTGTCCTTACGGCCTCGACATCCCGACAATATTTGCCCACTACAACAAGTGTGTCAACGAGGGAAATGTGCCTGAAAGCAGCCAGGATCCCAATTATGCCAAGGCCCGTAAGACATTCCTTGTCGGATATGACCGCAAGGTGCCTAAACTGCGTCAGGCGTCACACTGCATAGGGTGTGGCGAATGTAAGAGTCATTGTCCGCAGAACATAGATATCCCTACAAGAATGGCTGCCATCGACTCATTCGTGGAGCAGCTCAAGCAGGGTACTCTTGCCTGAAGAGAGAAGATATAACGAAGCTGCGCCGGATATGCTGACAAGCGTATCCGGCGCAGTGATTTAATAAGAGTTAGCGGCCGAAAAGATTATCCTTTTCCGTGACTTGCGTCGGGACATCAATCTTTCCGCCGATACGGCAGTTCTCCATACTTACAATGCCGGTGTTGGAGAAGTTGATGCCTGTCACGGCCTCGTTGACTTTGATACCGCGGAAGCTCACGTCAGATATCGGTTTTTCCTTAGTACCCTGAAGCACCAAGGCTGCTGCAGTGACTTTGTTGCATCGCAGTCCGTCGACATGGATGTTCCTTATGTCGGTAAAGTGAGTATTGTCAAGACCCTCTCCGGCATATCGGCTTGTGACGTAAAACAGGTCCTCGACTTCATCAAACACACAATCCCTAACATATATTCCATCGATAAATCCTCCGCGGTCAGGATTAGTCTTTACATAAATGCCACGCTTGCAATAGCCCGCATAGTCGCAATCCTCGATGATGATGTTGCGTATGCCACCTGACATCTCACTGCCTATCACTACGGCATGCAGCCCCTTGAAATGACAGTTGCGTATCACTATATTCTCACACGGTGAGGCCAAATTCCATCCATCATTGTCACGGCCGCTCTTTATTGCGATATTGTCGTCGCCGTTGTCAAAGTGTATATCCTCGATGAGTACATTTTTCGAACTTTCCGGGTCTATGCCATCATTATTGACCAGTTTGGCATCATAGCGCAGTGACCGACAGATGACATTGTCACACTTGAGCAGATGCACGCACCAGAACGGCGAATTGATGAATTTTACTCCTTCAAGGGTTACTCCGCTACATTCATACAGCTGCAACAGGTGAGGACGCAACCAGTCTCCGTCGCCGAAAATACGTTGTTCTACCGGCACACCCTGATGATTCATGTCGCGGGTACGCATCTGGGCCTCTTTTTGTTTCGGGCGCCATGTGGCAAAGGTAGTCATGGCGTTTCCATCAATTGTACCGGTTCCTGTGATCGTCACGTTTTTCAATCCGCGGCCATATATCATGGGGGAGTAATTGTGGAGATATGTTCCTTCCCAACCGGTTGCAACGATAGGGTAGTATCGGGAATCAGGCGAGAAACGTAGTGTGGCGCCCTCCTGGAGTTCGATTGTGATGTTGTCAGTCAATGTAAGCGGTCCCTGCATATAATATATACCCGCCGGAACCATGATGTGCAATCCTCCTTTTTTGTCAGCCATTTTCATGGCTTTGGCAAATGCGCGGCAGCAGTCGGTAGTGCCGTTGCCTTTCGCACCGAGCCGGGTTATGTCAACAACATTCCGGGATGTGGCTGCATCGCCTGTTATATTGGCCAGGATGCTGTCACGCAATGTCTCGTGTCGCGTGGCGGCAGTGATATCCATTACGGATATGCAGCATAGCATTAATGCAAAAAAACGTGATATGTGGTTCATGGTGTTATGAATTAAAAAAACTTGTGGTGACACAGCTGATCCGGTCACCACAAGTCATATTAGACAATCAATTTATTTTTTAGTGTCGTTATCGGCATCTTTTTTTCCGTCATCAGGGATTGGCGGCATGCTTTCGGGAGTATCGACTTCAACGGTCTCCACATCAACTACGTCGCTGTCCTCTTTCTTCTCCGGGGCATCGTCACCTTTGGAAAGCTGACGGTGGGCGAAGATTTCATCAGTACGTGATGTCCATGGACGTTTGCCGAATATCTCCTCAACATCGGCCGTATATATTACCTCGCGTGCGATCAGGACATCCGAAAGCTTCTTATGTCCCTCGGCATGTTCGCGCAATATTGATTTAGCTCTTTCATACTGCTCCGAAATGATGCGTGATACCTCTGCATCGATAGCCTTGGCACGATCCTCGCTGTAAGGCTTGGAGAAACCGTAATCCTGACCTGTCGAGTCATAGTAGCACAGATTGGGGAGCTTGTCGCTCATACCATAATATGCCACCATCGCATAAGCGAGTTTGTTGACGCGTTCGAGGTCGTTGGCAGCACCGGTCGATATGTGACCGAGGAAGAGCTCTTCTGCCGCACGGCCGCCGAGTGTAGAGCACATTTCGTCAAGAAGTGCTTCTGACGGGGTGATCTGTCGTTCTTCAGGCAGATACCAGGCGGCGCCCAGAGCCTTGCCACGTGGTACGATAGTTACCTTTATAAGAGGACTTGCATAGCGCAGGTGCCATGATATTGTAGCGTGGCCGGCCTCATGAACTGCAATTGACCGTTTTTCTTCATCAGTAGTGATCTTCGTGCGCTTTTCAAGACCGCCGATAATACGGTCGACAGCGTTATTGAAGTCCTCGCGGGTTACTTTCGGATGGTTGTAACGTGCAGCTATAAGAGCGGCTTCATTACATACGTTGGCAATGTCCGCACCTGAGAAACCGGGAGTCTGACGTGCCAGCAACTCGACGTCGAGCGAGTCGTCAGTCTTGATTTTACGCAGATGCACGTTGAATATAGCCACGCGGTCGTTGAGGTCAGGAAGATCTACATATATCTGTCGGTCAAAACGTCCTGCACGGAGAAGCGCCTTGTCAAGGATATCGGCACGGTTAGTGGCAGCAAGGATGATGACACCGCTGTTTGATCCGAAACCGTCCATTTCGGTAAGCAACTGGTTAAGAGTGTTCTCACGTTCATCGTTGGCTCCCATGTTCGGGTTGCGTCCACGGGCACGGCCTACGGCATCGATCTCATCGATAAACACGATACAGGGCGACTTTTCCTTTGCCTGACGGAAGAGGTCACGTACGCGTGATGCACCCACACCGACAAACATTTCCACGAAGTCAGAACCTGACATCGAGAAGAACGGAACGTTGGCCTCACCTGCCACAGCCTTGGCAAGAAGGGTCTTACCGGTTCCGGGAGGGCCTACAAGGAGTGCGCCCTTTGGAATTTTACCTCCAAGATCGGTATATCGCTGTGGATTTTTAAGAAATTCCACAATTTCCTCAATTTCTGTCTTGGCTTCCGACAGTCCGGCTACATCCTTGAAGGTTACCTGAATAGGGCCGTCCTTGTCAAAGATCTGAGCCTTTGATTTGCCGACATTAAATACACCGGCACCGCCACCGTCTTTGCCTGACATGCGTTTCATGATGAAGAACCAGAAAGCTATCAGCAGCAATATCGGGGCAAATGACCAGAACATAGCCGAGTAGTCGCTCCCTTTTTCAAAGGTGACATTACCGGTGAAGGTACCGTCCTGCTGCCACTGGTCAATCTTGTCCATCAGTTTGTCAGCACTCGGGATTGATGTGAGTATCTTCACTTCCTGATGCGATGAACCCTCTACAAAATTGCCTGAAGGGAATATCTGCTGGGCAAGTGAATCGGTCACAAATGCCTCGGCTTCATTCTTATTGGTGAAAACCACTATTTTGGTGACGCCACCCTCTGATACGTATTTCTCGAAATCAGAGTAGCTTACCTCTTTTGTAATGGAGTTTTCATCAAGATAATATATGCCTACCAGGATCAGCACGATAACTGCATACATCCAGTAGAGGCTGAATTTTATAGACTTTTTCTTTGGTAACTGAGCCATAATGTGATGTATAGGTTGTAGGTGTTAGTCGAGATCAGGAATTTCCGTGAGCTTTGCATCGCTCCAGAGCTCTTCAAGATTGTAGAATTGACGCGTGTCAGGCAGAAATACGTGTACCAATGTGTCACCATAGTCAATCACAATCCATTGTGAATTCTGGTATCCGTCATAATTATAGGGCTTTATGCCTGATTTCTCTTGCAATGACTCACGTATGTTGTCGGCGATGGCGCTTACTTGGGAAGTCGATGAACCCTCACAGATAATGAAGTGCCGGGCAGCGGCACTCTCTATGTCACTCATGTCTACAAGTGTTATTTTCTTCCCCTTGCGATCCTGTATTCCTTCGATTACCAGATCGGTCAGATTTTTAACTTCACTCATTAATATAGTTAGAATAATTGTTACAAAGATAGTGGAAACTTTGCAATAAAACGCAAATATCATGCCGAAAGTTTATCTACTGACATTCTTGGACAAAAAGTGATGCAATTACGGATAAAACATTAATTTTGTATCCAAAAATGACGTTATCTGTCGGATCATGTTGCAACCGTTTTGAGCCGAAGTTCGTCTAATAAGCAGTGTTATGATAAATCCATCGGCCGATGATACATCTCCGCAATATACATAAAACCTACTACGGTGCCGTGCCGTTGCATGTGCTTCAGGGCATTAATCTCGATATTGAGCGTGGTGAGCTGGTGTCGATCATGGGAGCGTCGGGATCGGGCAAGTCAACATTGCTTAATATCCTCGGTATTCTTGACAGCTATGATGAAGGGGAATATATTCTTGACGGACGCAAGATAATAAATCTTACCGAGACGCAGGCTGCCGTGATGCGCAATCAGTTGATCGGTTTTGTATTCCAGTCATTTAATCTGATAAACTATAAAAATGCGCTGGACAATGTAGCCCTGCCGTTGTTTTACCGTGGCATATCACGCCGTAAGCGCAACCGCATGGCCCTTGAACAGCTTGACCGGATGGGACTGAAAGAATGGGCCCATCATCTGCCGGGCGAGATGTCGGGAGGACAGAAACAGCGCGTGGCCATAGCACGCGCGCTTGTCACATCGCCTGCTATAATCCTTGCCGACGAACCTACCGGTGCACTTGACAGCCATACCACGCACGAGGTGATGGATGTGTTCCGTGAGCTGAATGATGCCGGCATGACAACTGTCGTGGTGACGCACGATCCGAAGGTAGGAGCTATGACCAATCGTATCATACGTATATCTGACGGCCGTATCGAGTCATGATCGAGATCCTGAATGAAATATGGTTTACAATGCGCGTCAATAAGTTGCGCACATTTCTTACGGGAGTATCTGTAAGTTGGGGTATTTTCATGCTTATAATGCTTGTAGGCGTGTCAAAAGGCGTAGTCAATTCCTTTACGAGCAATGACGCCATGGTGAGCAACAATATGGTGGAAATTACCGGTGGAATTACCACCCGTGCATACAAAGGTCTTAAGGAGAATCGTAAAATCACACTTAAATCGGAAAATATTGATGCTCTCCGGCAGGAGGCAGGGCGACGTATCGAGAGTATAATGGGCGATGTGACAGCTTACGGAGTGACTGTCAGTACGGCGACAGAACATGTTGTCAAGGATTATGCGGGGGTACATCCTGGATCACATAAGGATATCACCATGCTCCACGGCCGTTTTATCAATGAAAAGGATATTGCCGACAGCCGTCGTATGATAGTTCTTGATTCGGTAAGCGCGCTGACGCTGTTTGATACTACGGCCGAGGCTATAGGCCGTATAGTGACGATGCGCGGACTTGGATTTAAGATTGTCGGAGTGTATAAGCACAACTGGATATCCGAGCTGTTTATCCCTTACACGACTGCTGTCGCGCTGCAGGGTTATGACAATAAGATCGAGCGGATAAGGGTAGTGACACGTGATGTGAATACCCTCGAGGAGTCAGCTGCTTTCGAGCAGGATCTCCGAACCACGCTTTCCAATGTGAATAAACATGCGGCCGATGATGAGAGTGCCATCCATATATGGAACAGGTTTTCTAATTTTCTGTCACGGCAGCAGGCCACGGGTGTGCTTAATGCGGCCATGTGGGTTATAGGTCTGCTTACTCTGATAACGAGTATCATCGGTGTTGGCAACATCATGTTTGTCTCGGTCAGGGAGCGTACGCATATCATAGGTATCCAGCGTGCCATAGGTGCGCCTCCGCGTCATATCCTTATCCACATTATCGTGGAAGGTATCGTCCTGACTACGATATTCGGATATATCGGCATAGTGATGGGTATGTTGGGGACGGAATTCGTCGACATGGCGTTTGGCGGTTCCGGATATATTAAGGATCCGACTGTTGACCTGGCCCTTGCCGTTGAGGTGACCCTTATCTTGGTGGTCGCCGGTGCGCTTGCCGCGCTTTTCCCGGCACTACGCGCCATTAAAGTGAAACCGGTCGAAGCATTACGTACTGAATAATTACGCACTCCATGAGAAATCCGATATTTGATATAGATAACTGGCAGGAGATTGCGGCAACACTCGGACGTAATCGGACGCGCACGTTCCTTACCGGACTGGGGATATTCTGGGGCACCGTGATGCTTGCGCTTATGTGGGGCGGAGCGCAGGGTCTGGAAGATATCATGCAGCGTCAGTTCAATGGCCTGTCGACCAATATGGCCATTATCGCATCTGAACGCACCACATTACCATTCAGGGGATATGGCAAAGGTCGCCTGTGGTCAATGACTCTTGATGATCTTGCCATGATCAAGCGTGCCATACCTGAGGTTGAAGCCATGTCAGGATTAAAAATGACTAATGTCGTAGGAAGCTACGGCTCAAAATCGGCATCTGTAAAGCTTCAGGGAGTGGAGAGCGACTATGCTTCGATATTCCAGCCGATATTATATTACGGGCGCTTCCTGAACCGGGTCGATGAAGTGAGGCAGAGGAAAGTTGCGGTGATAGGCCGTAATATAGCCGATGAGTTTTTTCAGGATAAGGATCCCGTGGGTGAATACATGAATATCGGTGGGGTGTATTACCGTATTATTGGTGTGGCCGGACAGCAGTCGGAGGCCAACTTCAACGGCCGTATCGAAGATCAGGTCATAATACCGATCAGCACTTTCAATGCGGCTGTCAACGGAGCTGACAAACGTATCGACGGAGCGCTGGTCAAGTTTGACAGCCGGTATCGGCCTGAAGATTTCCAGGCTCGCATCGTTCGTATACTTTCCGTGGCTCACACATTTGATCCTGATGATGAGACGGCTGTTGCGTATATCAATCTTTCACAGATGTTTGATGCGATTGACAAGGTATTTACTGGCGTTGATGTCCTGGTGGTCTTTGTCGGACTATGCTCACTTATCGCCGGTATTATCGGCGTCGGCAATATCATGTGGATAATTGTCAAGGAGCGCACCAAGGAGATCGGTATTCGGCGGGCGCTCGGTGCCACTCCGCGCGACATCATCGCCCAGATACTTTCGGAGGGTATGGTGTTGACCGCTATTGCAGGAACAGCCGGTATATGTTTCTCCGCTCTTGTACTCGGTATAGCAGCAAAGTTGACGGCTATACCGGGAAGCGTGCCGGGCTTTCAGCTTTCACCTGCCGGTGCGCTTGTGATAATGGGAGTTTTTCTCGTGCTCGGCACTTTGGCCGGCATACCTCCCGCAGTCAAGGGAATGAAGATAAAGCCTGTCGAGGCAATGAATGACAAATAAATAAAAGCAATTATAGTAATGAAAAGAAAGATGAACCTGATTGTCGGGATACTGGTGTTGCTGCTGTTTGCACTGACATTCGTATATCTCTTTTTTAATTCCCGATCAAAGGCCGATGTGTATGAAGTCATCGAACCCCAGCAGGGTACACTTGAACGGACAACCGTACTTACAGGACGTATCGAGCCGCGTGATGAGGTTGAGATAAAGCCTCAGATATCCGGTATCGTTTCTGAGATCAATGTATCATTGGGCGATAAGGTCAATGTCGGTGATGTGATTGCCAAGATAAAGGTTATACCGGAAGAATCACAGCTGTCCTCGGCTCAGAATCGTGTTGATATTGCCAGAGTGTCACTTGATCAGGCCAAGAACGAGCATGAGCGCACCAAATCGCTTTATGAACGGAAATTTGTGAGCCGTGAGGAGTTTGAACGTTCCGAGACCGAAGTCAGCAAGGCTGAAATCGAGTTTGCGTCGGCAGTCGATGCGCTTTCGCTTGTACGTGACGGTATCTCGAGTATAAACGCTTATACGAGCAATACACTGGTGCGTGCTACCGTGGCAGGTGTAATACTTGAAATACCGGTAAAGGTGGGTAGTTCGGTCATTCATGCCAATACTATGAACGACGGTACCACAATTACGAAGATCGCCGATATGAACCACATGATATTTGTCGGTAAAGTTGATGAAACCGAGGTCGGACTGCTTTACAATGGTATTCCGGCCAAGATAACCGTTGGTGCACTCCCTGATTGGTTCACCGACGGCAAAGTGGAATATATTGCTCCGAAAAGTACTGATGACAACGGGTCAAACACCTTTGAGCTGAAAGCCAGCATTACACTTGATAAGGGAGTACAGCTGCGGGCAGGATACAGTGCCAACGCCACTATATGTCTTGACCGTGCAGAAGATGTCATAATGCTGCCTGAGGGAGTGATTGAATGGCGTAACGACAGTACTTTCGTGCAGTTGCTCACGGCCACTTCTCCCGAACAGCGTTGGGAGCAACGCAATGTGATAACCGGACTGTCTGACGGTATAAATATCGAGATAAAGTCAGGCATAACCTTGAATGACCGTGTGCGCGGTAATAAGATCAGCCGATGATTGGAATTAAGAATATTATGACGGCAATGCTTATTGTCGTCGGTACGCCGGTTTTGTGTGCGGAAGAGTGGAGTCTCGACAGTTGTATCAACTACGCGCTTGAGCATAACATAAATGTCAAGTTACGCCATGCTGATATCGCCGATTCTGAACTGAGTGTCAAGGAGGCCCGTGACTCGTATCTGCCGAGTATGAATGCGTCGGTAGGACAGACATGGAACTTCGGCCGCGGTCTTACGGCCAATAATACCTATGCCGAACGCAGCACATCCAACTTCCAGTGGGGACTGTCATTCAATATGCCGGTATTCAACGGACTGCGTACAAGGCGCCGGATAAACGCGACTAAAGCTGATCTCGACGTGATCGTAGCACAGTATGCCGCTGCAAAGGATGATGTCACACTTAATGTGATTGCGGCTTATCTTCAGGTGCTTTACTGTAAGGAGCTGAATGAGGTGGCTAATCAGCAGGTGTGCCTGTCGGAATTTGAATTGCGCCACCGCACAGCACTGTTTGAAGCCGGCAAAATTCCTGAAGTGGATCTTCTCGATGCCCAGTCACAGCTGGCTGAGGATGAATATAATCTGGCCAAGTGCAGCAACGACGTGCAGCTTGCCATAGTCGATCTTGTGCAGTTGCTCGAACTTCTGGATACAGTGGACTTCGATGTCAAGCCTCTGTCGGATGCTGATACCACATTGTTGTCGCCCGGCGATGTGTTTGATACGGCGATCAATTATAATAATTCAGTCATAGCAGCACGACGCTCAATAGTAGCGGCTGAAAAGAATATATCGCTTGCCCGTGCCGGCTACATGCCTACGCTTGCATTCAATCTGGGCGCCGGCAGTAGTTATTATCGCGTGTCAGGAACCGATAATCCCTCGTTTGACAGGCAGATGAAAAATAATTACAGTACATATTTCGGAATGACTCTCAGTATTCCGATATTTGATGCCAACTCGACTTATAATGCGGTAAAACGGGCTCAGGTGAAGCGCATAACTGCAACGCTGCAATATGACAATGTGCGCCAGCAGCTGTTCAAGTCGATACAGCAGGCTTATTTCAGTGCCGACGGTGCGCGCCGTAAGCTCGAAGCAAGTAAAGTCGCCGAAAAAGCCGCTTCGGCAGCGTTTGAGGCTATGAGGGAGAAATACAATATAGGACGTGCCACACCATCGGAATACGAGCAGTCAAAGGCCAAGGCTCTCAACGCGACCGCCGAGCGTATTCAGGCCTATTACGAGTTGCTGTTACGTACCCGTATCCTCCAGTTCTACTGCAAGATGTGATTATTTCTGGAACATTCGTGCCATTGAGCGCTTATCCTCACGCTCTTTGATTGACTGGCGCTTGTCATATTCCTTTTTACCGCGGCCTATGCCAATAACAAGTTTGGCGAGACCGCGGTCATTTATGAACAGGCGCAGCGGTACGATAGTGAATCCTGATTCCTTACCGTTTTTCTCCAGTTTTGCAATCTCCTTCTTGTTGAGAAGTAGCTTGCGGTCGCGCCGTTCGGCATGATTGTTGTACGTGCCGTAAAAATACTCGGCGATGTACATGTTCTTGATCCAGACCTCACCGTTGTTGACATAGCAGAAGGTATCGACAAGACTTGCCTTACCTTGTCGGATAGACTTGATCTCGGTACCTGTCAGAACGAGTCCTGCCGTGAACGTGTCGGTAATCGCGTAGTCGAAGTTGGCCCGCCGGTTTTTTATATTTATATCTTTTGGATTCATGAGTGTTTGTGATTAGTGAGGCATCAGCAGATGAAACAGGAATGAGAGTGCGTAAGGTGGCACCATTACGGCCAGGAGGCTTACAAAGAATGTCCGCATCCGGTATTGAGGCTGGACGCCAAGATAGGGGAGACCCGTCCATAACACGAGTATTACAAACAGCGGCAGGAACTGTACAATCGACAGTTCCATGGGCAGGCAGTTGCTGATGAGATTGATGATAGCCAGGAGTGCCAGATTGTAAATGATGTATGTATTGGTGCGGGTCTCATCGCCGGAGTCATCCGATATCACTGACGGAAGTGCGATGGCAAAAATGAAAGATGCCAGGAAGTAGGTGATGAAATATTGCATGAACGTAATACCTGCATCCTGGAGTAATCCGGTAATGGTGTAGCTGTCATCGTAGATACGACGTATGAATACGGACAGGGCTACTATACCGATGAGTGGATAAAAGCCGCGGCTACACAGTTCGCGCGGTTCTATATCGGCTTCGGCAACAGCTTCCCAACCTTTTGTCGGGGCGGCTACCAGTTGCAGCAGGTAAGTAAGAAAATGGCGCATGACGTGCAGTATCTTTAAAATTAGGATGACAAAGTTAGCAATATATCTGCAAAAATCGTACCTTTGTCATTGCGAAAATAAATCACTTAATATATTTTTAGTCACCACAATGTTAAATACTATTTTAGCAATTGCCGGAAAGCCCGGTTTGTTCAAGCTCGTCAGCCAGGGCAAAAATATGCTGATTGTAGAGTCACTCGTTAACGGCAAGCGTACACCCGCTTACTCACATGATAAAGTAATTTCACTCGGCGATATCGCAATGTACACCATGGATGAGGATGTTCCTCTGAGCGATGTGCTTGAGGCTCTCAAGACCAAGGCTGAGGCAAAGCCTGTAGATGTTAAGCAGTTCAAGGATGATGCCGAGGTGCGTGCTTATTTCAAGGAAGTGCTCCCTGAGTTTGATGAGGACCGCGTGTATACTGCCGATATCAAGAAGCTTTTCAACTGGTACAACGTGCTCCTTAACGCCGGCATAACCGACTTCAAGGAGGAGATCAAGCCGGCCAATGAAGTAAGAGCTGAGAACGAGAACGAAAAAGAGAAAGCAGAAGAATAATTCCTGTTCCGATAAAAGTATTGCGGGATGGTTGCGACTTATGTCATGCAACCATCCCGCTTTTTTGTGCCGATGTGCCTGTTGCTGTAAGCTCAGAACAGCATCACAATCGTATAGAGGGCATGAGCCACCATTGCGGCAAAAAGACCGCCGATGGTGTGCGCAAGTATAGCTTTAGGGGTAAGCTCGCGGTAGCCGAGAGAGTCGAGCATAGCGGTGTGGGTGCTCAGGTAACCGCTCCAGCACATGCCGATGGCCGTAAACACGGCGATGGCGTTACCGTCGATCCATCCCTGGCTCATGAAGTTGGGAACGAGTCCGAGAGCTGCGCCTACAGCTCCGAGGGCGGTAATGGGAAATGCCACCAGGTGCGGATCATGGAAGCCAAACAACCATTCAAACACGAAATCGATCTTACGTGCCAGCCAGGGGAGCAATTCCACTCCTTCGTAAGCGGCACCGGTATATTCGCCGGTTGCGGATGCTCCGAATGTGAGGATCATCACGAGCGTGGATATTATCAGTACGCCGGGTATGATGGCGATGCCGACATCGACTCCGGTGCGGCCGCCGTCAAGCAGTGAGTTGAGGATGCGCACAAAGAGCGACTGATTGCTGTCGGTAGTTTCTTCCTGTTTTTCTATATGTTCTTCCTCAATCACATTCTCCTTGGCGAAATGCGGATAAGCCTTTATGACAAAGTGCTGCATCATGCGTGTCGATACGATGCAACCGCAGAAGGCTCCTACAAAACCAACCACCGGGGCTACGAAAAAGCCCTGACCTATCATAAACACCATTACCAGCAGACCCATTCCGAAGGCGGTGCCGAAGTTGGTCAGTGAAATGTATTGAAATTTGCGGAAGTAGCTGCTGAAACGTTTGTCCTGTGACAGTGAGATAATGGCCGGATTATCGCTCAGGAAAGTCATCACGGCACCAAGGGCGGCTACTCCGGGAAGATTGAAAAGGGGCTTCATGAGCGGGCGCAACATGCGTTCGAGCAACTTCACAACACCAAATTCCACAAAAAGACGTCCTATGGCTCCGGTTACCACACAGATACCCATGAGATAGAATACAGTGTTGAGAAGAAGGTCATGGGCTGTGTGCATGATGGTGTTGAGCATCTGCGGAACACCCATTATACGCCCAATGTAATAAAACAGCGCAAAGACTATTGCAAGACATATTACACCCGACGGCACATAACGCGTGATGCTGAAACGGGAATATGTTTTTTTAGCAACCGCATTTTCCTGCGGGCCATTGTTGACAGTTTCGTTTTCCATGTAAATTATTTACGTGTAAATGATAGTAAATCCATAGACCATTTTACGCCAAGGTCAAAAATCGCGGTGCGGTTTTGCATGATATTGCCTGAGTTGGAGTTCTTGCCCCATGAGTAATACATGTTGGCATGCAGACGCAGGGCATGTTTGTTTTCCAGTATAGGATAATATTCCAGACCAGCACCGGCCATAGTCAGTTCGGTGCCGTTTAATACGCATAGGTCGGCATCGGTTCCCGAGTGGTTTACATCATAAGTAACCTTGCCGTGCAGTTGCCATCGGGAAGTGGGGCAATATGCTATTTCACCCATCACCGAGCAATCCTTAAACAGAAATGTCTGATGCGAAGCGCTGCGGTTCATAAGATCAAGATCGACACGCCATTTTCCGGCGGTGAAACGGTTGCCTAACGCTATGTAATTTATATAATGTCCGGGTGCATACTCGAGGAGATTGACCGACCAGAGAGTCTGGCAACATCCGTGACTGCCGGTCCACATTAAATTGTAGCCGTACATATCGCGGTTTTCATGTGTGAAAAACGGACTTTCACACATCTGTGCCGTCAACCGGTCATTGCCGGTAAGGTTATAGGAGATCGAGCCTCCGATGGCATAACACGGTATGTTGTTCCAGAACACCGAGCAGCTGTAAAGGTCGATCGGAGCGCGATCATACTCCCAGCCGCCTATGGCCACAACCTGTTTGCCACCTGCGATCGCCCATTTACCGAATGAATAGTTCAGATACAACCAGTCGGTGGCATCGAAAAATGAAGAGTCGGAATGGGGTTTGGTGAACCGCTGGCGCCATGAATAGGAAAGGCCGTCGGTAAGTGTTCCGTCAGCACGCAGATTAAGGTATTTCCCTATAAAGCCTGTATTATCACTTACTGTATGCCAGTCATTCCAGTCACGCTGGTAATCAAAGCGTGCTTCCGCACGGAGTGTCAGCAATTTATCGCCGTTATCAGCAGCACTTGCAGTCGCTGCGCACAGCAGCAATGCAAAAATAGCTTTTTTCATCCAAGTATATAAAAAATAATGATGTGGTTAACGTGGTATTAATGCCACAAATATAGGCATTTTTCGTGAAACATTAAGACTATTTTGACCAAAATGCAGGGGTAAATAGGATCAAAACAGTGAATATTTCAAGACGTCCTACAAGCATCAATATCGCCAGAATCCATTTGCATATTCCTACCATGCCGATGAGTCCTCCCACGTTGGCACTATCAGATACCAGACCGATGTTTGCCATACATGAGAACGAATTGAACAGCGCGTCAATCATCGGCATCCCGAACAGCGTAAGCGCGACAGCCCCGACGCATATTATTATCACGTAGAGACATAAGAAAGCGATCACCTTGCTCACGACTTCAGGGGTAACGATATTACCGTTGATACGCACCGAACGTATGGCATTGGGCCTGATTGACCGGTAAAGCTCGTTATCGGTGTTTTTTATTAAGAACAGCAAGCGGTCAATTTTCGCTCCACCGCTGGTAGAACCGGCGCATGCGCCGAAAAACATCAGAATGAAGAGCACTGACATCACGAATGATCCCCATGTGTCAAAGTCACTTACCGTAAGGCCGGTAGAGGATATCGTGGTGATAATCTGAAACAGCGGATCAAGAGTGACTGAATTGATCGAGTCGACATTGCCCCTTACAATTCTTGATATGACAAAAGCCACATAAGTCCAGAAAATAATCTTTACATAGGCACGGAAAGTGTCATTTTTCCAAACAGGGCGCCAGTTGCCGCGCGCCAACTGATATATAAGCGCGAAGTTTACGCCTCCAAGAAACATGAATACCGTGATGACAATCATGATGTAATCGCTGCTCCATGCGGCCAGACTGTCGGTGCGCGTTGAAAAGCCGCCCGTCGACATGATGGTGAATGCATGGCATACACTGTCGAAAATCCCCATCGGTCCGATCATCAGCAGTACACCCACGGCGGCCGTAAGGATGAAATATATGCCCCACAGTGTCTTGGCTGTCTGGCTAATGCGTGGACGGAGCTTGTCGTGGGTTATGCCGGTCACCTCGGCATTAAACATCTGCATTCCGCCTGAGTGATTTAACATCGGCAGGACGGCGAGGGTAAAGAGTATGATACCCATGCCTCCGAGCCATTGAGTGAGGCAACGCCATATATTGATGCCGTGGGACAGATGGTCGACATCGGTGTAGACCGTTGCGCCGGTGGTGGTGAAGCCTGACATTGTCTCGAAAAAGGCATCCGTAAATCCTAATGGGGTGCAGCTCAGCATAAACGGTATCATGCCGAAGAATGAGAATATGATCCATACCAGCGCCGTCAGCAGAAATCCCTCGCGTTTACCCATTGACTTATGGGCCGGCTTGATGCCGAAATTCATCACCATTCCTCCGAAGAATGTGACGGTAGTGGCTATCGCAAAGGCCATGTAATCGCTTTCGCCGTAGATGATACATGTGGCGAGCGGGACAATCATAAAGAGTGCCTCGATAATCAACAGCCATCCGATGACCCTGAAAACCATCGGGAAGTTGATACGGAGTTTTGAATTGAACATGCTCATGCGTTTACACTCCCGACAGTGTCATTTGAACAGTTTTTCAATCTTGTGGATAAGCCCTGACAGGCAGAATACCACCACATAGTCGCCGGGTTCAATATGGGTGTTACCATTTACGAGACTGCCTTTTCCGTCGCGTATCAGGGCGGCTATGGTCATTCCGTAAGGAAGTTTCAGATCCTTGACGGCGGCGCGGGTGATGCGGCTGCCGGGCTTGGCCTCGATCTCGGCTACCTCGGCATCGGCCATCGCAAGGCACTTCGATGATGATACGTCGGCATCCAGAAGCAACTGGAATATCTTGCTTGATGCAAGCAGTTTCTTGTTGATGATGGTGCCGATATTAAGACCTTCGGCCTCGGCGATAAACTGCAGGTCCTCGACCTGAGCTATTGTCTTGTGGACACCGAGCTCTTTGGCGGTAAGACAGGTGAGGATATTGGTCTCGCTACTTTCCGTAAGCGCTATAAAGGCATCGGCATCGCTGATGCCCTCTTCGCGCAGCAGTTCGATATCGCGCGCGTCACCGTGGATGATATCACAGTTGGGACATTTTTCCGGCAGAAGCCGGCAGGTGCCTATGTTGTTGTCGATAATCTTGATCTCAAACTCGTTGCCGACCAGAGCGGCCAGACGTATGGCAATGCGGCTGGCACCCATGATGATGATCTTGCGTATCTTGGTAACCTCTTTTCCGCATACCTCGATCAGCTCGTCGACATGCTGGTTGGTTGTGGCGAAATATAGTATGTCGCTGTCATTGATGGTGTCGTCACCACGCGGAATGATGGTGTCATGACGGCGCTTGATGGCTGCGACGTGGAAATTGTGCTTTATCTTGGCAAATTCCTTCAGCTGCATCCCGATGATGCTTGCATTGCTGCGCAGTTTGACGCCGAGGATTATGATTTCACCTCCGTGCAGTTCAAACCAGTGGCGTACCCATGTGCGGTGAAGGGCCGTGTATATTTCCTGTGCGGCCAGAAGCTCGGGGTATATGAGCGCGTCGACACCGAGATTGCTGAAGTAGTCATGGTGCTTGTCAGACATGAACTCATAATTGTCGATTCGGGCTACCGTACGCTGTGCTCCAAGACTTTTTGCAATGCTGCAGGCGAGTATATTCTGGGTTTCGTGAGGGGTAACGGCGATAAAGAGGTCACAATGTGATGCCCGTGCCTCCTGAAGGGTCCTGAATGATATGGGACTTCCGTCAAGAGTCATCAGATTATAGTTGGCATCGAGGGTGGCGAGCTTGTCGCGGTCCGTATCGACCACCAGTATATCCTGTTCTTCACGGGAGAGCAGTTTGGCAAGGTGAGTGCCTACCTCTCCGGCTCCGGCTATGATGATTCTCATTTTACAGCTTTTATTATGGCGTCATAGATGGCATCAGCATCCATTTCACACTCTTTCATGAGTTCCGGCACACGTCCGTGGGTGACGAACTTGTCCGGTACACCGATGCGTATGACTGTGTTGTGGTAATCGTGATCGGCAAGCCATTCTGTGACGGCCGAGCCAAATCCTCCGTCACGCATGCCGTCCTCAACCGTGATTATCGGAGCGCCTTTACGTGCGGCTTCATGCAGAAGCTCATCATCGAGAGGCTTCAGGAAGATCATGTCGTAGTGTGCGGCGTCAACTCCGGCCTGTGCGGCACGTTCCACAGCTTCCGAGGCCATGCGTCCGATTGTACCGAGCGACAGTACACTTACCTGTGATCCCTCTCTTAGCCGTACACCTTTTCCGAGAGGAATGGAGTGCATCGGAGTGCGCCAGTCGGGATTATGACCTTTACCACGCGGATAGCGTATGGCGATAGGACCATTGTCGGCTGCCTGTGCGGTAAACAGCAGATTGCGCAGGGTCGATTCGTCACGAGGAGCGGCGATAATGAGATTGGGGATGATGCGCAGATACCCCATGTCGAATACTCCGTGATGTGTCACGCCATCTTCTCCTACGATACCGGCTCGGTCGATACAGAATGTCACCGGTAACCGCTGAATAGCCACATCATGGATTATATGATCATAGGCACGCTGCATGAACGAGGAATAAATGGCTACAAACGGACGCATGCCGTCTTTAGCCAGACCTCCGGCGAAAGTCACCGCATGTCCCTCCGATATGCCGACGTCGAATACACGCTGGGGAAGCGCCTCCTGCATTACGCTGACAGAGGTGCCCGACAGCATGGCTGCCGTAATGCCCACGATCTTGTCATTGTTGCGCGCCAGTTCGAGGAGAGTTTCGCCGAACACATCCTGATACTTGACCGTACCGTCGGAAGTTTCCTTTATACGGGCACCTGTGGCCGGAACAAACTTACCGGGCGCATGCCATGCCGCCGGATTGCTTTCGGCCGGAGCATAGCCTTTACCCTTGACGGTGCGCAGATGCAGCAGACGTGGCCCCTCCATATCCTTGATGTCATTAAGCACGCGGACTATCTTATCCACATCATGTCCGTCAAACGGCCCGAAGTAACGGATGTTGAGCCCTTCGAAGATGTTCTGTCTGCGACCGAGCAATGACTTCAGACTGTTGTTGAAACGGAGTATGAAGTCACGCTGGCGTTCTGACACCAGATGCAGTTTCCGCAGGAGATGATATGTCTTGTAACGGAAGGTATTGTAGGCTTTGGTGGTGTTGATGTGAGTCAGGTAGGTGTTGAGGGCGCCTACATTCGGGTCAATCGACATGTCATTATCATTGAGGATAATGAGCAGATTGTTTGGCGTGTTGGCCGCGTTGTTGAGTCCCTCGAATGCCAGTCCGCCGCTTATCGATGCGTCGCCGATGACAGCCACCACATTGCGGCGGGGCATATCGGATTGAAGCTGTGATGCCACCGACATGCCGAGGGCTGCCGATATGGAGTTGGAAGCGTGGCCTGCCGTAAACGTATCATACTCGCTTTCTTCCGGATTGGGGAATCCGCTCAGGCCGCCGTACTTGCGGTTGGTCTCAAAAAGATCGCGGCGTCCGGTGAGCAGTTTGTGACCGTAGGCCTGATGGCCCACATCCCATACTATACGGTCGTAGGGAGTATTGAATACATAGTGAAGGGCAACCGTCAGTTCAACGGCACCCATGCTTGACGCAAAGTGTCCGGGATTGACTGACAGGGAGTTTATGAGAAATTCGCGTATTTCCGTACATACCTGAGGCAGTTGCGTCGGGTCGAGCCGACGCAGATCCTCCGGAGAATCAATGCGGCTAAGGAGAGGGTAGGGCCTATCGGCTGACTGTATATTGTCAGGATTTTCCTTTTCCATCGCGTATATATTTTTTATACAAGGGTATAAATACGACTCCTCCTGACACAACTATGATAAATAGTGTCCATGCGTTGAAGCCTCTGCCGACAATCATCAGATAACACAGAAGGACCCACAGTGCCGTAAGGCATAGCAGCCGGAATATCGTATAACCTTTCATAATCCTTAATACAACACAAAGATACAGAAGTTTCGCGTCATAACAAAATGAATTGCCGGTCATATAGGTGCTTGCCGGGATATGACAGTCACGTCAATAAATAAGAAACGCGAAAGCGTGATTGCTTTCGCGTTTCTTATTTCGTCTGGAGTCTATGATCAGGCGTTCTTAACCTTCTCGACAACAGCCTTGAATGCTGCGGGGTTGTTAAGGGCGAGGTCAGCGAGAACCTTGCGGTTGATCTCGATACCAGCCTTGTGGATAAGACCCATCAGCTTAGAGTAGCTGAGGTTTTCCTCGCGGGCAGCGGCGTTGATACGCTGTATCCAGAGAGCACGGAAATTACGCTTTTTGTCCTTACGGTCACGATAAGCGTAGGTAAGACCCTTCTCCCAGGTATTCTTGGCTACGGTCCACACATTTTTACGGGCACCATAGTAACCGCGGGTGAGTTTTAAGATTTTCTTTCTGCGTGCTCTTGAAGCAACATGATTTACTG
>CAZIPQ010000010.1:35690-37572 GCA_964541165.1 uncultured Muribaculum sp. | reverse complement strand
TTGTTTCGTGTACGCGGTCAGGGGTGCGGTATGATAAGGCTGTCAGTGAGGCTGAGAAGCTGATGTCGGTCAACGCTGACAGTGCGATGCTGATATTGGATGGTATCGATCCTTCGGAACTTACGGTGGACTCGATAAGTGCAAAGTACCATTATCTGAAAGCGTGGGGACACATGCGCCAGAACCGCTCCATGATCAGCGACTCGTTGATCACCTTTGCGCATAATTATTACAGTGGCAAGGATGTGGTCAGGGATATGCGTAGCGGTATGGCTTTGGCATGGTATAAGTTTTGGGTCGGAGATACTTACGGAGCGATAGGTATGTTTGATTCGCTTGTAAACCTCAGCAATATTCCGGATTCGTTATTGATGCAGTCATTGAGGCTACGCGTGTTTCTTGGAATTGCCGAATATCAAGGCAAGGAGCTTGTCCCAATGGTTAAAAGACTTTTGACTTTTGAGACCGATTCGTTGAGAATAATGGAAGCGAAATATATGCTTCTGACGGCTTATGCCTATTCTGAAGCAACAGATTCGGCTATTCAGATTATAAATGAGTTGATAGATTATGCCCGAACGCATAAATGGGGCGATAAACAATTCAGTCTCGAGGTGGAGCGGGCACAACTGTTGACAGAGCTTGGCCGGAATGAGGAAAGTGATAAATGTGTTGAGGATATATTCCGCAAGTCTTCTCCCGATAACGGAGCTGCTGATTATCTTCACATGCAGCACGCCATAAATGCCTTGAATACCGGCAATATAAGCCGCGCATCTCGTGAACTTGCCATTGCTGACAGTTTTGCAGTGAAGTTCAGGGATAGTGATGACAGTTATTACCGCAGCTACAGCAATCTGTTGCATGCAATGATCGACTTCAAGCAGACTAATCGCGTGAAACTGGCTCATATCAATGGGCTGAACAACCGCCAGCTTGAACGGTTCAATCGTGTGAAAGCCTCTCAATGGGAATCGGAACGCGGAGCCTTGCAGCAACAAAGTCGGGCATTGGCCCTTAAAGCTGAAAGCGCCCATAAGACTGTGGTCATCCTTGTGATTGGTATTGTGGCATTGTTAGTTCTTGGTGCGACTGCCTGGATCACTGTCATGCGCCGCCAACATGAGCGTGAAAATGAAGAGCGTATTGAAGCGTTGCAGAAAATGGTGGACGAGTATAAGTCAATGCCTGCAACTGCTCACCCCGAACCTGTCAATTTACCTGCACTGCGCCGGGCCATGCTGCAGCAGCTCGGCATAATCAAGATGGTGGCTGAAACCCCTACCGAGCAAAACCGTGAAATGCTCCGCAAAATATCATCGATCGGCGGTGAGACAAACGGCGAACTTGTAAACTGGGATAATGTGTTTGAGCTTATCGACAATCTTTATGCGGGATTCTACGAAAAGCTTCACGGAAGGTATGGCGACACTCTCAGCCTGAAAGAGGAGCAGGTGATAATGCTGATGGTGGCCGGATTCTCCACGAAAGAGATCAGTGTCATCACCGGCCAGACGACATCGACAATCTATGTGCGTAAATCCTCGATAAGAAAAAAGCTTGGCGTTCCGGAAAAGGAGGATATCGTGGCGTTTCTCCGCGAGAAGTTCTCCGATTAAGGGGCTGTTAAGACCGCAGAGTCGGTTATTAAGATTTTTAGGAAATGCAACCGCTGATATTCAGTGAGTTGCATTTATTGTATTAAGACTTTTATATTTCGTATTAAAATCGGTTTAGATATAATTTTGCATCAGAAAATCAATAAAACTGATGCTATATGAAAAAGAAAATTTTATCTCTTGCCATTGTGCTGTATGTGGGTCTGACTGCCCTTACTTCATGTTCAATGGGCAAAGGTGACCTGAGAGACCGAAACCTTGAA
>CAZIPQ010000010.1:2917-35590 GCA_964541165.1 uncultured Muribaculum sp. | reverse complement strand
ACTACCAATGATGACTGTTCTGAAATCTACTCATGGAAAGATCTCGGTTCAACCGTACTTGAAGATACCAAGCGAGCGGTAAGTGACAAATTTGGGGAGATTGGTGTAGATATCAACGGTAGCCTGATTGATGCTCTTATTAAATTGAAAAGACGATAAAAACTCATACGATGAAACATATTATTTCCCTTTTAATTGCCTTCATGGCGACACTTCCTGCTTTAAGCCGCGAGATAACCGGTAAAGTCTTTGGAGAAAACGATATTCCGCTCGGCTTCGTCAACGTGGTGTTGTACCGGGATTCTACTTATGTCATGGGTACGATCACTGACAGCATGGGTGAGTTTTCCATGAGTACTGATGTAAATGACGAGCTTACTGCCAAAATTTCATTTGCCGGCTATGAAAGCCGTCTTATTCCCGTCCCGGCATCCGGTGACATGGGGACAGTACGCCTTGTTCCTTCGGCTATTGAGCTCGGGGAGGTTGTGGTAAGCGCAACACGTCCCTCTACCACGATGAAGGGTAATGCACTCGTTACAACCGTCGAGGGCAGCTCACTTGCGATAGCAGGTACAGCCAAGGATGTACTGATACGCGTCCCGATGGTAATTGACAATGGCGGGACACTGGAGGTGTTTGGAAAAGGTTCTCCCGAAATATATATCAACGGACGCAAGGTCAATGACCTTCAGGAACTTTCCCAGCTTAATTCGCATGATATAAAGAATGTTGAGGTGATAACCAATCCCGGCGCTGCATATTCAGCTGAGGTAAAATCGGTAGTTAGAATTCGTACCAAAGCCCCTAAGGGTGACGGATGGAGCGGTACATTCCGTACCGACAACGGCTTTCTCCGTGACTTCCGCACAGGCAATACCATTGATCTCAAATATCGTACCGGCGGCCTTGAGATCTTCGCTAATTACGGATGGTGGTACGGTCATAACTTCACCGATCAGATTAACGATATGACTACTGCGTCATCATCAGGCAAGTATATACAAAAGATACATTGTGACTGGAAAGAGAGGTATAATGACATGAACGGCAAGATTGGCTTCTCGTGGCTTATCAATGAAAACCATAGCGTGGGAGCCTATTACCGCAACGGATGGAACCGTCATCAAGTGACCGGCCAGACGCCCACGGAAGTATGGCAGGGTGGTTCATTGACCGAATTAATCAATACCAGGATGGATAACAGCAGTAATGCGTTGCCGTTACATTCCACCAATCTGTATTACAGCGGCTCAATAGGCAAGCTGAACATTGATTTCAATGCGGACTACCTATGGACCAAGCAGCTGCAGGATTCTTACAACGATGAGGCGTCGGAGGAGGGTTCCGTCAGAATCGTTACCTCAACTTCAACCAATCATAACCGTATGTTTGCTGAAAAATTGGTACTCAGCTATCCTCTCTGGCAAGGTCAATGTGAGGTAGGCGAAGAATATACCAATTCCCGCAGCACAAACCTGAGATCAGCGAATATCGCCGAAATAGGTAATTCAGACAACAAAGTGGATGAAAGTAATATAGCTGCTTTTGTGCAATTAAGCCAGCAAATCGGCCGCTTCAGTGTCGGTGTCGGATTACGCTATGAGCATGTGAAATATGACTATTATGAAATGGGGCTGCATCGTGATGAGCAGAGCCGGATCTACAATAATCTGTTTCCGTCGATTGATATCGCCACACAGATCGGTCAGGTGCGTATGGGATTGAACTATACCGGTAAGACGGTGCGTCCGGGTTATGGTCAACTCGATGCTTCGGTAACCTATATCAACCGTCTTACTTACGAAACCGGTAATCCATATCTTAAACCCACAAAGATGCACACCGTGGAATACATGGCTCAGTGGAAACGCTTCTTTGCCCAGTTGTCATATACCCATTTCAAGAATGGCGTCTATAACATCACCGAGCCCTACGGCACCACCGGAGAGGCGACCATCATCAGAACCGCCAATCTCGGTCATCGTAACCATTTCCAGGCTTTCGTGGGCGCACAGTTTGCGGTCGGGGTGTGGCAACCGAAAATTAATGCCGGTGTCATGAAGCAATGGCTGACACTTCCGCTCAATGGCGAGCCTGTAAAGATGAATACTCCCGGATTTATATTGCAGTGGCAGAATGCCCTACATCTGCCCTTCGATATATGGCTTAACGTTGACGGCCAGTTGATGACACATACATGGGACAACAACATTAAGCTGATCAACACACCGTGGTATTTCAATGCCAAGCTCTACAAAGGCTTCTTCAATGATGCTTTCAGCCTTACGTTTGAGGTAAAGGATCTTTTCAACACGGCAAATAAGGATGCTTTTCTATGCAGCGATGCGGTGCAGATCGTTCAGAAAAACTTTTCTCCCGGTCGCTCGGTAATGCTCACGCTTCAATACCGTTTCAACACCACGCGCGATCGCTACCGTGGCACCGGTGCCGGTAATTCCGAGAAATCACGCTTCTGAGCAAGGACGAAATTCCCTGGCAGTGATGCCGGGGGATTTCCTCTTTCAGGAAGCCGAGACTGAGAGTAGGGCAGGCATTAATTGATAGCCATGGTCCCGATTGTCACAATATATCCGAACTGATCGCCAATCATAGTGTGCCGAACCATTACATCAAACCGGTATTTCCCGGACGTGAAATTAACCACGCATATCTGAGCATATTCGGCCGCCAGCTGTTTAGAGTAATCTTTAAATGTATAGCCTTTGATTGTTAATCCCTCGACTAATTTTTTAGCAAAGGCTATTGCCTGTGCTTGGCTCCACACTGACATTGGATATACAAAATTGAAAACCTGAATTGGAATACCGGCTGAATTAACCGCAGTAAATTTCCAGTGTGTAGGCTTTTTCCCGCATATCGTGAATGGTATCTGTGAAGTCTCGATTTCATTACCGGAAAGCTGTTTATATGATATGCCGCATGAGGTGAGTGCTTTTTTTATTTTAGCTATACTGAAAGGCTTTTCAATGTATAGTCCAAATGGTTTGGTGATTACATCGTATGGCGTAACTACTTCCGGCAGACGGTACTGCTGTTTTACATTTGTGGTTGAGGTCGAGTTTGTTGTTCCGGTAGTTGTATGAGACTTCTTCTGAGTTGATGCAGAGGGCTTTTGGGCGCCTTTATCTTTGTTTATGTCCGCTATTACTTGCTTGCATAGATCCAGTAGCTCGATATACTGGGTGTAATACCGGTCATCTATCAGATGTGTTTCCTGTGCTTTGAGTTCACCTTTTGAATTAGGAATGAGTATATATCCGTAATGATGCTTGTCATAACCAATTTCTTTTGGATCAATATAGATACCGAAAATGATTACACCTTTGTCGCTTATAACCCACAGCTCATTTTCTTTCCCTCCGTAACTGAAATCCTTGGTGGAGTGTAGAAACCCGACTATAGGGGCATTATTATAATACATAACCTTCTCCTTTGGAATGGGTATGAAGGTCTGGAAATCCATTAATGTTTTGTCGAGCGAGAACTTCATGTCGTTGGGCGTGACAATAAGTGTCGCGTTCCAATGGTTTTCGGCATCTTCACCGGCGTTAGATGATACGTTAAAGTGGTATTCCTTGGCGAAGGAATGTAAGGAGCAGAGGGTAAAAACGGTTAAAAACGCCAACAGTTTTTTTATCATATCGTGTCAGTATAGTAAACTTTTTGTTGACGTAAAAGTAATCAAAATTTTCCAAAATGCCGCATAATGCTTTATAAAGCACAAAATTAGTGTTCTTGATGAGTATCAAAAACAGATTTATGCACTATTCGGATATATGCTTGCAGGGATCTGTTACAGGTCGACGGTAATGGCGTCGCCGTTGTAGATGCCGAGTCCGAGCCGCTTGACGATGCTTCGTACTACCGCCTGGGCTTTTACGGAGTTGCCGGCTTTGTCAAGCGGCGGCGCAAAGGCGGCAATGCCCATCACGCCGGGAAATATCGCCAGCACTCCGCCTCCGACACCGCTCTTGGCCGGAATACCGGATGTGTAGATCCAGTTGCCGGTATTTTCGTAAAATCCGACCGCCGCGATCATGGATATGATTTTGGCCGAAAGCGACGGATCATGAACCGAGCGGCGAGTTACCGGATTGTAGCCTTTGAAGGCAATCGTGGCAGCCATTATCGACAGCTGTTCTGTGGTGATGCCGAGTGAGCATTGACGTGTGTACAGGTCAAGGCTCATTTCCGGATCATCGTATATGCGGTCATAGTTTTTCAGGAGCCAGGTGATGGCACGGTTATTGTAGTTTGTCGCACTCTCGCTCGTATAGAGTTCCTCGATCAGCTTCGGCTCTGAGCCGCACAGGTCGGTGATATTGTCAAAAATGGCTTTCCATTTAAGATCGCCGTTTCCTATCGGCTCGACCATGGAACATGCCGATATCGCGCCGGCATTGACAAGCGGCGTAGACGGATGATTGTCTTCGAGCAGCAGTGCCATCACTGAATTGAATGGTAATCCGGTAGCTCCCGCTCCAACCATCTCCAGTACCTGGGCCTCCTCGTATCTCTTGAGAATCAGCAGCGCGGTAGGAACTTTTGACACCGACTCTATTCCGAAGCGGTAATCGGTATCGCCGTAGCTGAATATGGTGCCGTCGGCAAGCGTGACGCTTACTCCGAACAGATCGGGATCGATGTCGGCCAGATAGGGGATATAGCTCGCGTTGGCACCGCCATGCAGAGGCTTAGTGTCATGATAGGCTTGTTCGATAGCTTCCTGTATACGCTGTCGGGTTAATGTGATGTTCATTGGTAATAGGTTTGTCGTGCAAAGATAGGAATATAGCTTGAAAAACAAATATGGAATGTGTATATTTTATGCAAAAACGTCAATAAGTGTAAAAATGACAATCAAAAATTAAAATAAAGTTTGACCAAAATGAAATTAATCACTATATTTGTGAGATATATCTTAAACCTAATATGACATCAGTGTATGATAAAGAAAATTAGTGCCATTGCCGCGCTCGTAGCTCTCGGGTGGACGGCAACCGCAAGCGCTCAAAGCGCAGGACTTACTGATACCGGAAAAAGTGCCCATGCCGTAATGACCAATACTCCGCTTGGCGCGGTAAAGTGGAATGGCGGCTTCTGGGGTGAGCGTTTCAATGTATATAGCGGTACTTCGCTTCAAAGCATGTGGGATACATGGAACAACCCTGATGTGTCACACGGTTTCCGTAATTTTGAGATAGCTGCCGGAACATGCCCCGGCGAACACTGGGGACCTCCGTTCCATGACGGCGACATGTACAAGTGGCTTGAGGCCGTGGCTGCAGTGTATGCGGTCAACAAGGATCCCGAGCTCGACGCACTGATGGATAAATTTATCGAGCAGGTTGTAAAGGCACAGCGTGCCGACGGATATATACACACTCCCGTCATCATTGACGAGCGTAACCGCGGTGTGGATACTCACGCCCATCATAAGGAGCAGACAGTCATTGGCACCAAGGTAGGCGCCGAGGACGAAAAGGGTGCGTTTGCCAACCGACTGAACTTCGAGACTTATAATCTCGGCCACCTGATGACTGCCGGTATCACCCATTACCGTGCCACAGGCAAGACCACTCTTCTTGATGCAGCTATCAAGGCTACTGATTTCCTTTGCGGATTTTATGAGACAGCATCAGCTGAACTTGCCCGCAATGCAATCTGCCCCTCTCATTACATGGGAGTAGTTGAGATGTACCGTGCCACAGGCAATCCCCGTTATCTCGAGCTGGCCAAGAACCTGATCGACATCCGTGGCCTTGTGGAAAACGGTACCGATGACAATCAGGACCGCATACCGTTCCGCGATCAGTACCGTGCCATGGGTCATGCCGTACGCGCCAATTACCTGTATGCCGGTGTAGCCGACCTCTATGCCGAGACTGGCGAGGAGCAGCTTATGCGCAACCTCACCTCGATATGGGATGATATCGTAAACCGCAAGATGTACATTACCGGTGCATGCGGTGCGCTGTATGACGGCACTTCGCCCGACGGTACATGCTACGAGCCTGACAGCATCCAGAAAGTTCACCAGAGCTACGGACGTCCTTATCAGTTGCCCAACAGCACCGCTCATAATGAAACCTGTGCCAATATCGGCAATATGCTCTTCAACTGGCGTATGCTTGAGTCCACAGGCGAGGCCAAGTATGCCGATATCGTGGAGACTGCACTTTACAACAGTGTGCTTAGCGGTGTGAGCCTCGACGGCAAGCGTTATTTCTATACCAATCCTCTCCGCATGAGCGATGATCTCCCTTACACCCTGCGCTGGCCCAAGACCCGCGAGGAGTATATCAGCTGCTTCTGCTGTCCTCCCAACACGCTGCGTACCATCTGCGAGGCACAGAACTACGCTTATTCTGTAAGTGATGATGCTCTTTGGTGCAATCTTTACGGTGATAACGAACTCGATACCCAGTATGATAAGAAGCGCGTGCTGAAAGTTACCCAGCGCACCGGTTATCCTTACGACGGAAAGGTCGTCCTGACTCTCGATCAGGTACCTGTTAAAACCGATTACACTGTCAACTTGCGTGTTCCGTCGTGGTGTGACTCAGCCACACTCGCTGTCAACGGTGAGCCGGTCAATGTAAAAATCACTCCCGACACCTACATACCCATCACCCGCAAGTGGAAAAACGGTGATGTGATCACTTTTGACATGGATATGCCCGTGAAGCTCCTTGAGTCAAATCCTCTTGTCGAGGAAACCCGCAACCATGTCGCAGTTAAGCGCGGCCCGATAGTATACTGTCTTGAAAGTATCGATATCGAAGGCGGTAAAAAGCTTGACGATGTGCTGATACCTGCTGACGCAAAGTTTGAGGTGACTGACCTCACTATCGACGGAAGCAACATGAAGGCCCTTGAAACCACCGCCCGTCTCATCAACGGCGATGACTGGACCGGCAAGCTCTACCGTCCTGTTGCAGCCGCTGACCAGACCGCAAAGATCAAGCTCATTCCTTACTATGCATGGGGCAACCGTGACAAGGCTGAAATGACTGTATGGATACCTCTTGCACGTTGAAAATGATAACATCAAGACTGTTTACAATTGCCGTCACTTTCGTGGCGGCAATACCCCTTTTTGGGGCTGACATCTATGTGTCGCCAAAAGGCTCCGATCAGAACCCCGGTACTGAGAGCGCTCCCAAGGCCACATTGACATCGGCACTGCGTCAGGCCCGCGAATTGCGCCGTCTTGACGATCCGTCGGTCAAAGGGGGCATCAAGATTCATCTCGCACCCGGTGAGCATCGTGTATATGAGCCGGTATTCATCCGTCCCGAGGATAGCGGTACGCCCGAGTCGCCGACAGTGATCACTTCACGCGGCGATGCCTCGATAAGCGGCGGAGTGACTATCGACGGCTGGAAACGCAAGGGAAAGCTCATGGTGGCCGATGTTCCGTCATTCAATGGCCGTCCTCTTGACTTCCGTCAGCTTTGGGTTAACGGTCATAAGGCTGTAAGAGCCCGCGATGTCGAGGATTTCGAGCAGATGTATCGTGTCATCGGTAATGACCCCGTCAACGAAGTGCTGTGGGTGCCTGCCGAGGCAGTCAAGAAAATCCTCAAGTCACCTTATCCTGAAATGGTGCTTCATGAAATGTGGTGTGTGGCCAATCTTCGCATTAAGTCGATAGAGATCGACGGTGACAGCGCTGCCATACGCTTCCACAATCCCGAAAGCCGTATTCAGTTTGAGCATCCGTGGCCGCGTCCCATGATAACCGACAATGGTCATAATTCGGCATTTTATCTTACCAACGCCATGGAGCTCCTTGATCAGCCAGGCGAATGGTACCATGATATAGATGCACGCAAGCTCTACTACTATCCGCTGCCCGGCGAAGAGATAACAGAGGCCGTGGTACCTGCAGTGGAGACCCTTGTCAACATCGAGGGTACGCTTGACCGTCCTGTCCATGACATCATCTTTGACAATGTCTCATTCAATCATACCGGCTGGCTCCGTCCGTCGCTGCAGGGTCATGTCCCGCTTCAGGCCGGCATGTATATGACCGACGGCTATAAGCTCCGTCCGTCGATGGACCGCTATCAGAACCACAAACTCGACAATCAGGGCTGGCTTGGCCGTCCGGCTGCCGCAGTGACCGTAAAGGGCGCGCGTGACATCGATTTCAGCCGTTGCCGCTTCGAGCATCTCGGTTCTACGGGCCTTGATTATGAGTGGGGCACTCAGGGTGGTAATATCAACGGATGTCTTTTCCGTGATATCGCCGGCAACGGTATCGTGACCGGCAGCTTCAGCCCGGCTTCTCATGAGACTCATCTTCCGTATGATCCGGCTGATGGACGTGAGGTGTGCAGCGGATTGACCATCGCCAACAATCTTATCACTGACGCTACTAATGAGGATTGGGGTACGCTCGGTATTTGCGCCGGTTATGTCAAGGACATCAACATCGAGCACAACGAGATAAACAATGTCTCTTACAGCGGCATCAATCTCGGCTGGGGCTGGACCAGAACTGTCAACTGCATGCGCAACAACCGTGTACATGCCAACAATATCCATCACTACGCCCGTCACATGTATGACGTTGCCGGTGTCTACACTCTCGGCGCCCAGCCTCACAGCTTCGTTACCGAGAATGTGGTCGACAGCATATATTCCCCCGGCTATGCCCATGACCCCGAACACTGGTTCTATCTCTACACTGACGAGGGATCATCATTTATCACCGTACGCGATAACTGGACTCCGGAAGAAAAATATCTGAAAAATGCCAACGGACCCGGTAACGAGTGGATAAACAACGGCCCCGCTGTGAGCGACAGCATCCGCTCACAGGCCGGACTGACTGAAGAATACAAATATTTAAAAGATTTATAACCATGAATTGCAGAGCACTCACCATGGCCGTAGCCTCACTGATGGCTGCCGGAGCAATGGCACAGACCTGGATATGGTATCCGGGTGATTTCGAGATCTGGCTGGGCAACCGCATGAACAACAACCGTACGGAGCGCGGTGCCTTTTTCCCGCCTTTCTGGAAAACCGACAGCCATTATGTGACTGTGGAGTTCAGCAAGGCTCTTGATCTTGCCGAACCCGAAACGATCACTATCGCAGCTGAAGGAAAGTATAACATCAAGCTTGACGGCAAGCTTCAGTTTGGTATGCCTTCCACATTCGAGCTTCCTGCCGGCAAGCATAACCTTAATATAAAGGTATGGAACCAGGCTACTCCTCCCGCCATATATGTCAAAGGTAAGACCGTCAACAGTGACAATACCTGGCGCGTGACCTACGAGGACAAGGAATGGATCGATGAGAGCGGTAAGGCAAGTGATACCTCAGCCACTATCTATGCAGATGCAGGCTACTGGAATTTCAATGATAAGAATAATCCGCCGTCGGCCTACACACTGCAGCTCGAGCCCATAAACTACGTGGCTGTCGAGGAAAAGACTGCCGATGGGGGTAAGCTGTATGACTTCGGCAAGGAGACTTTCGGCCGCGTGGTATTGAAAAATACCGTCGGCAACGGAGTCGTCAACATCTATTACGGCGAGAGTCCCGAGGAGGCACTTGACCTGGCTTACTGCGAGACACTCGACAAGATCCGGTTTACTCCTGATTCGGTCATTGATCTTGCTACAAATGCCGTCAGCAAAAAGTCGGGTGAATATGCTCTTGACAATACCAAGGCTTTCCGTTATGTATATGTTGCGCCTGAAGCCGGTGTGAATGTCGGCGACGTGGCTATGCTCTACGAATATGCTCCCGTGGAATACCGCGGTTCATTCAAGTGCAGCGATCCGGAGCTCAACCGCATCTGGGATGTGGGTGCCTATACAATGCACCTGACTACACGCGAGTTTTTCATCGACGGCATCAAGCGTGACCGCTGGGTGTGGAGTGGCGATGCCATCCAGAGCTACCAGATGAACTATTATCTGTTCTTTGACAGTCCTACCGTAAAGCGCACCATACGTCTGCTTGGCGGAAAGGATCCCGTAACCTCCCATATCAACACTATCCTGGACTACACCTTCTACTGGTTCATAAGTATCTATGACTACTATCAGTACACCGGCGACCGTGCATTTGTGGAGGAAATATTCCCCCGCATGCAGTCGTTGATGAACTATGTGCTGAGCCGCACCAATGCCGACGGCATGGTGGAAGGCCTTACCGGTGACTGGGTATTTGTCGACTGGGCCGATTTCCCGATGAGCAAGCAGGGCGCTCTCTCATTCGAGCAGATACTTCTGTGCAAGAGTCTTGAGACAATGAAGCTGTGTGCCGATATTGTCGGCGACAAGGCTGATGCCGAGCGTTACGGCAAGCTGGCTACCGACCTGCGCGACAAGATTATGCCTACTTTCTGGGATGAGGCGCGTCAGGCTCTCGTTCATAATGTGGAAAATGGCAAGAAGAGCGATCAGATAAACAAGTTTGCCAACATGTTTGCCATCACTCTTGACTATTTTGACGATGCCACCACTGACTCGGTGATGAAGCACGTGATGCTCAATCCCGAGGTGCCTGCAATCACTACTCCCTATATGCGTTATTACGAGCTTGAGGCAATGTGTGATCAGGGCCTTCAGGAGCAGGTGCTTAAAGAGATGAAGGACTACTGGGGAGGTATGCTCCGCGAGGGTGCCACCTCTTTCTGGGAGAAATACAATCCGGATGAGAGCGGAACAGCGCATCTTGCCATGTACGGCCGTCCTTACGGAAAGAGTCTGTGTCATGCATGGGGAGCCAGCCCGATCTATCTGTTAGGCAAGTATTATCTTGGTGTGCGTCCTGTCACTCCCGGTTACTCGGAGTGGAGTATCACCCCTGTGCTCGGCGGACTGAAGTGGATGGAAGGTACCGTACCTACTCCCAACGGTGACATCAGCGTATACATGAACGAAAAGGAGATCAAGGTCAAGGCTACCGAAGGCAAGGGCTATCTCTATATCACATCGCGTAATATGCCTAAGGCTTCGCAGGGTACCGTTGAAAAGACCGGAGCCGATACATATCGCCTTTGGATCGATACACCTAATGAAATTACCGTAAAATACAAGAAATGAAAAAGATAAAATATATGCTGGTGGCTCTTGTCGCCGCCATTGCCGTCGGATGTGCCGATCGCACAGTCACTCTTCAGGTGCCTGATGAAGCGTCCAACCGCATGAGTTTCGCCGCTGACCAGCTGACTTCAGCGCTGGAAAGCAAAGGTTATAAAGTTACCCGTACCGCCCCCGGAGCAGAAGCAAAGGGGCAGGTAATCGCACTTGCCGAGGCTACCGACAGTATCGGTCCCAAGGAGGGTTTCACCATCATAACCCGTGACGGAGTAACTACCGTGACCGGTAATGACGGTTCAGGTGTCATCTACGGAACACGTGAGATAATTGACCGTCTTAATTTTGACGGGAACCTCAACAATATGCCCGACAGCCTTACCGATGCTCCTGAAATGGTGCTTCGCGGTGCTTGCGTCGGTGTACAGAAGCCTTATCTTCTGCCGGGTCACGGAGTGTACGAGTATCCTTATACTCCCGAAAACTTCCCCTGGTTCTATGATAAGGAGCTTTGGATAAAGTATCTTGACATGCTGGTGGAAAACCGCATGAACTCGCTTTATCTATGGAACGGCCACCCCTTTGCATCACTTGTCAAGCTTGAGGATTATCCCTTTGCCGTTGAGGTGGACGAAGAGACATTCAAGAAAAATGAGGAGATGTTCTCATTCCTCACCCAGGAGGCCGACAAGCGCGGTATCTTCGTGATCCAGATGTTCTACAATATACTCCTGTCCAAGCCTTTTGCCGATCATTATGGCCTTAAGACTCAGGACCGTCATCGTCCTATTACTCCGCTTATCAGCGACTATACCCGTAAGAGTGTGGCAGCCTTTATTGAGAAATATCCCAATGTAGGTCTGCTCGTATGTCTCGGTGAGGCGATGGATACTTATGAGGATGATGTGGAATGGTTCACAGAGACCATCATACCCGGTGTGAAGGATGGTCTTGCCGCACTTGGCCGCACTGACGAGCCGCCGGTACTTCTCCGTGCACATGACACTGACTGCAAGATGGTTATGGAAGCAGCGCTGCCGCTTTACAAGAATCTCTATACAATGCACAAATATAACGGCGAATCACTGACTACCTATGAGCCCCGCGGCCCGTGGTCGGAGATACACCGTGGTCTGAGTGACCTTGGCAGTGTGCACATCAGCAATGTGCATATCCTTGCCAACCTTGAACCCTGGCGCTGGAGCTCGCCTGACTTTACCCAGAAGGCAGTGAAGGCCATGCACGAGGTGCACGGAGCCAACGCATTGCATCTTTATCCTCAGGCTTCTTACTGGGATTGGCCTTACAGCGCCGATACAATTCCCGGCGGACGCCTCCTGCAGCTTGACCGCGATGCCGCATGGTATGAGGCATGGGGCCGCTATGCATGGAACAGCCGCCGCGACCGTGATGAGGAGATCACTTATTGGAACCACCGTTTTGCAGAACCTTACGGCCTCAGCGACAATGACGGCGCCGCTATCCGCGAGGCATTCGAGGAGTCAGGCGAAATCGCTCCCAAACTGTTGCGCCGCTTCGGTATTACCGAGGGTAACCGTCAGACCCTTCTGCTCGGTATGTTCATGAGTCAGCTTGTCAATCCGTACAAGTACACCATCTATCCCGGCTTCTATGAGAGCTGTGGTCCCGAGGGTGAGAAGCTCATCGAATTTGTAGAGCGTAACTACAGCGGAGAGCCTCATGTAGGCGAGCTGCCGCTTGACATTACCGCCCAGTGCGTAGAACATGGAGATAAGGCTGTTGCCGCTATCAACCGTGTGAAGGGCAAGGCGCGTGAGAACAAGGAAGAACTTGACCGTGTGGCCAACGATATGGAGTGCTACCGTGAATTTGCCTACTTCTTTGACCGCAAGGTTAAGGCAGCCAAGCACGTGCTTGACTACCAGTACACAAAGAATATCGCCGAGCTTGACTCAGCTGTACCCCTGCTTGCGGAAAGCCTCGAGCATTATCGTAATCTGGTTGATCTAACCAAGGATAACTATCTGTATGCCAACAGTATGCAGACCTCACAGCGCCGTATTCCCATCGGTGGTGACGGTGGCAATAACAAGACCTGGACCGAACTTCTCGTACATTATGAGAAAGAGTTTGAAAACTTCAACAACAATATCGCAATGCTGAAGGCACGCGAGGCCGGTGAAATCGCCGAAATGGAGGAGATTGCAGCCGCTACTGATGCCAATGTGAAACTCAAGGGCAACTGGAAGCGTGTCAAGCTCGCCGAGGGTGCATCGCTGCTTGCCAATATGCCTGATGCGCGTATCAAGGGTCTTGCTCCTGAGCTTGTAGGTCTGTCGGCTATACATGTCGATGGCAACAACCAGCGTGAAGAGGGTACAAAACTGGAGTTTGATTGTACAGAGCCGGTCAATCTGCTCGTGGGCTACTTCAAGGATGACCAGAAGAAGTATGCCAAGGCTCCGAAGCTTGAGACCGATGCCTCGGCGAATGAATATGGCCAGGCTGAGCCGGTGCTTACCAATGCCATACATCTCGATAAGATGCCGCTTGCCAACATTCACTCCTATCACTTCGAACCCGGTAGCCATTCATTGCTGCTTCCGAAGGGCTATACCCTTGTGCTGGGCTTTACTTCTGACGAAATCAAGCAGCGCAACGCAGCTCTTGCCGGAGCTGATGAAGCCATGGACTGGCTGTTCTATTAATCATACTTAAATTGCAATACCGATCATGAAGCCGCTTTTAACATTATTAGCTACAATACTTACCGCCACTGCAGCACTGGCTGCTCCCCGTGAGGTGACTCAGGAGCGCATGGCTGAGGTGTACCGTGAATCCCGCACACCATATAAATACGGTCTTGTGGTTGCTCCATCGGACAACAATCATAAGATAGACTGCCCGACCGTATTCCGTGAAGGCGACAAGTGGTACATGACCTACGTGGTGTATAATGGTAAAAGCGGTACTGATGGTCGCGGTTATGAGACCTGGATAGCCGAGAGTGACAATCTTCTCGAGTGGCACACTCTCGGCCGCATCCTGGCTTATGCCGACAAAGGCTGGGACTGCAATCAGCGCGGCGGTTTCCCCGCCCTTATCGACATGGAGTGGGGCGGTTCCTATAAAATAGGCCGTTATAAGGACCGTTGCTGGATGACATATATCGGTGGTGAGGGTACAGGTTATGAGGCTGTCAATGCTCCGCTGGCCGTAGGGCTTGCATGGACAAAGGGTAATCCCGGCACAGCCCACGAATGGAACACGATGCCTAAACCGATACTCTCGATCAACGACCGCGATGTGCAGTGGTGGGAAGCGCTTACCGAATACAAGAGCACGATATATAACGATCCTGACAAGATGCTCGGATCGCAGTTTGTGCTGTTTTATAACGCAGGCGGCGTCAATCCTGAGACAGGCATGAAGGGTGAGCGTATAGGCATAGCCCTGAGTGATGACATGACCCATTGGAAGCGTTACAAGGGTAATCCGGTATTCACCCATGAGGCTCAGGGTACAATCACCGGTGATGCCCAGATTCAGAAGATGGGCGATCTGTATGTAATGTTCTATTTCTCGGCCTTCAATCCTTCACGTTCATATAAGGCGTTCAATACGTTTGCATGCAGCTACGATCTCGTAAACTGGTATGACTGGGAGGGTGATGACCTGATATATCCCACAAAGGAGTATGATGAGCTGTTTGCCCACAAGAGTTATGTGGTGAAGCATGACGGAGTGGTGTATCACTTCTATTGTGCCGTAAACAACAGTGAGCAGCGTGGCATTGCCGTGGCCACGAGCAAGCCGATGGGACGTTCGGCCGTGCGTTTCCCGGAACGTCCTGCCAAAGGTCGCCGCACGGTGATGAATCTCAATGACGGATGGTCGACATGGCTTGCCGACAAGCCGGCCGATGTCCATAAGGTCAACGTGCCGCACAACTGGGATGATTATTACGGCTACCGTCAGCTGACTCATGGTAATCTTCACGGTACTGCCGCATATTCGCGTCAGTTTGATATGCCTGCCCGCACTGACGGCAAGCGCTACTTTATGAATTTTGAGGGTGTAGGTACCTATGCTACTGTAAAATTGAACGGCCATGACCTTGGCCGTCACCCGTCGGGCCGCACCTCGCTTACTCTTGACGTGACCGATGCCCTCGTGTTTGACGGACCGAATACACTGGAGGTCATTGCCGAACATCCTGACATGATCACCGATATGCCGTGGGTGTGCGGCGGTTGCTCATCGGAATGGGGTTTCAGTGAGGGATCGCAGCCGTTGGGTATCTTCCGTCCTGTTACCCTCGAAGTGACCGACGAGGTGAGGGTAGAGCCTTTCGGCGTGCATATCTGGAATAATGCGGCCTGTGACTCAGTGTTCATTGAGACCGAGATCGCCAATTACGGCTCGGCTCCGGCTACATTTGATTTTATCAATAAACTCAGCAATGCCGACGGCGCTCAGGTGGCACGTCTTACAGAGGCGGTCACTCTTGCTCCCGGTGAAAAGCGCACTATCACTCAGGCAACACCTGTAAAGGATGCTCATCTGTGGGATGTCAATGATCCTTATCTCTATAAATTGGCCACTATGGTCAAGCGTGACGGCAAGACCACGGAAGAGGTGACCACTCCTTATGGCATACGCTCTTTCAGCTGGCCTGTCAAGCGCAATGACGGTGACGGTCGCTTCATGCTTAATGGCCACCCGGTGTTTATCAACGGAGTATGTGAGTATGAGCATCAGTTTGGTGCATCACATGCGTTCAGCCCTGAGCAGATAGCAGCGCGTGTCAAAATGATAAAGGGGGCCGGCTTCAATGCCGTGCGTGATGCACATCAGCCCCACAATCTCGATTATCAGGAATACTGGGATAAGGAGGGCGTCCTGTTCTGGCCCCAGTTCTCAGCCCATGTGTGGTATGATACTCCCGAGTTCCGTGAAAATTTCAAGACTCTGCTCCGTCAGTGGGTTAAGGAGCGCCGCAACTCTCCGTCGGTAGTCATGTGGGGCTTGCAGAATGAGAGTACATTGCCTCGTGAATTTGCTGCCGAGTGCGCTGAAATCATCCGTGAGATGGATCCCATGGCCCGTGAAATGCGTGTGATCACCACATGTAACGGTGGTGAGGGGAGCGACTGGAATGTGATCCAGAACTGGAGCGGTACTTACGGCGGCGATGTAAACGCCTATAATCGGGAGCTTGCACAGCCCAACCAGCTGCTCAACGGCGAATATGGTGCGTGGCGTGTGCTCGGCTTCCATAATGAGCCTGCGGAGTTTGATCCGAAAGCTCCATGGAGCGAGGAGCGCATGACACGTCTTATGGAGACTAAGGTGCGTCTTGCCGAGCAGGCTGCCGACAGTGTGTGCGGTCACTTCCAGTGGATATTCAGCAGCCACGATAATCCCGGCCGCCGCCAGCCTGATGAAGCTTATAGGGCTATTGACAAGATTGGCCCGTTTAATTATAAGGGACTTTTAAGCCCGTGGGAACAGCCGGCAGATGTATATTACATGTATCGCGCCAATTATGTGGATGCTGACAAGGATCCGATGGTTTACATCGCTTCACATACATGGCCCGACCGGTTTAAGGAACCGCGTAAGGCCACGATTGAGGTCTACAGCAACTGTGACTCCGTGCGTCTGTTCAATTCCGTGGATGGCAGCGAACTTCGCGGGACTGTTGCCAATCCCGGCCGCGGCCATCATTTCGAATGGACCGACTGCCCTGTAAAATACAATGTCCTGCGTGCCGAGGCTTACAATAATGGTGAAGTTGTGGCAACCGACATGATAATCCTGGATAATCTTGACCGCGCTCCCGGCTTTGATGCGTTGATGGCTGGTGACAACAGCGTTCTGCGTCCCGCTGACGGGTACAACTATCTGTACCGCATTAATTGCGGAGGTGACAGTTATACTGACAGCTACGGTAACGTATGGCGTCTTGACGATACCAATGTGTCACGCTCGTGGGCTCAGGATTTCGAAGGCCTTTCTCCGTATCTTGCGAGTCAGGGCGAGACATTTGATCCGATTGCCGGAACAACTGACTGGGGACTTTTGCAGTCATTCCGTTTCGGCCGTCATAAACTGGCTTATCGCCTGTCTTTGCCTGACGGACGCTACCGTGTTGAACTTTATTTCATCGAGCCCTGGCATGGCACCGGTGGTGGAGAAGGTACCGACTGTGAGGGATTGCGCATCTTTGATGTGGCAGTGAATGGAACTGTTGTGATTGACGATCTTGACGTGTGGGCCGAGGCGGGACATGATGCCGTGCTTAAAAAAGTTGTCGACGTGGATGTCACCGGCGGCCAGCTTGTCATAGATTTCCCAGAGGTAAAGGCCGGTCAGGCAATGATCTCGGCAATTGCAGTGGCCTCTCTTGACCGGAATGTGAAGCCTGCTGATATACCGGTGTCTGACTGGAGCTGGAAGGCAGCCCGTCACAACGTGATAGAGAAGATGCCGGCCGAGCTACTCCCCAAGGATGAAAACGAGCGTGCTGCGGCCACCTACGAAGCGGAGGAGGCCAAGTGTACAGGCAGCTACAAGATTAAGGAGCATAAAAATCAGCAGGGTGTATTCTTTGATGGAAAAGGCAGCATCGAGTGGACCATCTCTACCGGTCTTGCCCAGATATATGCACTGAGATTTAAGTTCATGAACACTACCGGTCATGCCGTGCCTGTAAATTTCAAACTTATCGCTCCCAATGGAAGCATACTTAAAAACGATACCCTGACATTGCCCGACACTCCGGAAAAGTGGCGAATGCTCAGCACTACGACCGGTACATATATCAATGCCGGAACATATAAAGTGATAATTACCGGTGATGATCTTAATGGTGTCGCATTTGACGCACTTGAAGTACAATAACTGACTCTATGAAACGATTTACCATAAATGCATTCTGCCTTGTGGCAGTGATGGCGGCTCAGGCCTATACCCATGATTGGGAAAATAATCATGTGCTGCAGATCGACCGTGAACCGGCCAGGTCCTCATTCCTCCCTTACGGGACAGACAAAGGTGACCGCGAAATGTCGCTCAACGGCGACTGGCGTTTTCATTGGTCGCCTACTCCCGAAGGACGCGTGACCGGCTTCGAGGCTCCGGATTTTGATGATTCTTCATGGGTGTCATTTGCCGTGCCGGCCAACTGGGAGGTCAATGGTTACGGAACACCCATATATGCTTCCGCAGGCTATACATTCAAGATTAACCCTCCCTTTGTCACTGATACTCCGAAGGAGAACTATACCGCCTTTGTGGAACGAAATCCGACCGGTCAGTACCGCAGGCAGTTCACCCTGCCTGACGGATGGACGTCGGACGGACGTACATTCCTGCGTTTTGACGGAGTGCAGAGTGCGTTCTATGTATGGATCAACGGCCAGCGCGCCGGCTACAGCCAGGGCAGTATGGAGGCTTCTGAATTTGACATCACTCCCTACATCAAGCCCGGTGTCAATGATATTGCCGTTGAGGTATATAAATATAGTGACGGATCTTATCTCGAGGATCAGGATTTTTGGCGTTTCGGAGGTATTCAGCGTGATGTCACGCTGTTCCATACTCCGGATGTGCGCATACGCGACTTTGCCGTGCGTACTCTTCCTGTGAATGGTTACGAGGACTTCCGTCTTGAAATAGATCCACAGTTTAGCGTCTATGGCAAGGAGCGGGGTGAGGGATACACTCTCCGAGCCACTCTTGCCGACAATGACGGTAGCGCCGTGCTCGATACCGTTATCCCCATTAAGGATATCCTTGATCTTGACCATAAGGCATCGGTGATGAATGAGTGGTATCCGCAGCGCGGGCCGAGAAAGACCGGCCGAATTGCCGCTACAATTAATTCTCCGCGCCGGTGGACAGCCGAGACTCCGGACTTGTACACACTCAATCTTGCATTGACCGACAGTCTTGGAAATGTGGTTGAGCGTGCTGACAGCAAGGTCGGTTTCCGAAGTGTCGAGATTAAAAACGGTCAGGTGCTGGTCAATGGCAATCCTATACGTTTCCGCGGTGTCAACCGTCATGAGCATGATCCGAAGTCGGCGCGAGTAATGACTGAGGAGCGCATGATTCAGGACATCAAGCTGATGAAGCAGGCTAATATAAATGCAGTCAGAACGAGCCACTATCCCAACCATCCGCGTTGGTATGAACTGTGTGACTCTCTTGGACTGTATGTGATGGATGAGGCTGACATAGAGGAGCACGGACTTCGTGGCACCCTCGCAAGCACTCCCGAGTGGCATGCGGCCTTCCTTGACCGCGCCATGCGTATGGCCGAGCGTGATAAGAATCATCCTTGTGTAGTATTCTGGAGCATGGGTAACGAGAGCGGTTACGGCCCCAACTTTGCCGCTATTTCAGCCTGGCTTCATGACTTTGATCCCACACGTCCCGTACATTATGAAGGTGCGCAGGGTGTCGACGGGAATCCCGATCCGGCTACGGTAGATATCATCAGCCGTTTCTATACCCGCGTGCAGGATGAATACCTGAATCCGGGTATCGAGGAGGGTGAAGACAAGGAACGTGCTGAAAATGCCCGTTGGGAACGACTGCTGTCGATCGCGCGTGACGATCGTGACAACCGTCCGGTAATGACGAGCGAGTATGCTCACTGCATGGGTAACGCACTCGGTAATTTCCGCGAATACTGGGATGAGATTTACAGCCATCCGCGCATGGCCGGAGGCTTCATCTGGGATTGGGTCGATCAGGGTATCGAGCAGACTCTGCCCGACGGCACCAAACGCATGGCTTACGGCGGTGACTTCGGCGACAAGCCCAATCTGAAGGCGTTCTGTATGAACGGCGTGATTTTTGCCGACCGTTCGGTTAATCCCAAATATTATGAGGTAAAGAAAGTATATCAGCCGGTAGACTTCTCGCTGGAATCGTTTGATCCGGCCACAGGAAAGGCTGTTATAAAGGTTATCAACCGTAATCATCACATAGACTTGTCAGGCTATTCCTGCAAGTGGACACTTGTTGTCGACGGCATCGACCGGACTACCGGATCAGCGACTTTGCCCGATCTGGCTCCCGGCAAGGAGGGAGTGATGACCCTGACCGTACCGATGAAAAAGATCGGTGACCGTGATGACTTGCGTTTAAATCTTTCAGTCGCTCTTGTCAATGCAATGCCATGGGCTGATGCAGGTCATGAAGTAGCCACAGAGCAGCTCGCATTGCGTGACAACCTGATGCGTGACGTACAGGCTCCATCGGCCAAACGACCGCTGACTGTATCCGATACCGATGTGGACCTCACTGTCAAAGGTTCAGGATTTGAAGGTGTATGGTCGATTGACAGCGGTGAGCTCGTATCACTCAGCTACGGTGGTCAGAAGATGATAGAGGGTTCAGGCTTCCAGGCATTCCGCGCTCCGACTGACAATGACAAGAGTTTCGGCAACTGGCTGGCTAAGGATTGGACCAATAACAAGCTTGATGCACCCGAGAAGACATTTGAATCATTTGACTGGAAGGTTGTCAGCCCCGGATGCGTGGTTGTTGAGGCGGTCAATGTATATAATTACGCCTCAGGCAGCATAAAAGTTACCGACGTATATACTGTGTATGGTGACGGAACTATTGATCTTGAGCAGACATATACTCCGCAGGGTTCTCTCCCCGAGCTTCCGCGTCTTGGCGGAGTGTGGCGTGCGCCTAAGTCGCTTGACCGCATGCAGTGGCTCGGTTATGGCCCGTGGGAAAATTATCCCGACCGTCACGAAGCAGCCAAGATAGGATTGTGGACTGTCCCTGTCAGTGAGCAGTATGTGCATTATCCGCGTCCGCAGGACTCAGGCAATCACGAAGGTATCACACGACTGAGCCTTACCGACAGCAAGGGTCATGGCATTACGGTAACAGCTCTTGACAAACCGTTCTCGGCATCGGCACTCCCTTATTCGGCAAGCGACATCGCAGCCTGTGCCCACGATGACGAACTGAAGCCGGGCGACAATACCTGGCTGAGTATCGATGCGGAGGTGATGGGACTCGGCAACAGCAGCTGTGGCCCGGGCGTTCTCAAGAAATATGCAATACCGCATGGCGAACATTCGTTAAAAATACGGATTACTCCGGCTAAATAATCACAATAGGAAAAAGTAATTAAATCTATCATAATGAAAACTACAGTAGCAACATTAGTAGCGCTGATGATGACTGCCGGTGCGGCAGCGCAATCGGTGACTACCGAGCGTCAGTATCTGTCAGGTCACGGTTGTGATGACATGGTGGAATGGGACTTCATGGTCACTGACGGTAACAATTCAGGAGAGTGGTCAAAGATCGGAGTTCCTTCATGTTGGGAACTTCAGGGCTTCGGCACATATCAGTATGGCATGAAATTCTATGGCAAGGCTTTCCCGGAAGGCGTAGCCGATGAGAAAGGCATGTACAAATATGAATTCGAGCTTCCTGAGTCATGGAAAGGTAAGCAGATCGATCTCGTGTTCGAAGGCTCGATGACCGATACTCAGGTGCAGATCAACGGACGCAAGGCCGGCTCCATGCATCAGGGTGGTTTCTACCGCTTTATCTATGACGTGAGCGACCGTGTATTCTTCGGCCCCGAGAAGAAAAACCGTCTTGAGGTTACGGTAAGCAAGGAGAGTACCAACGCCGGTGTCAACCTTGCCGAGCGTCGTGCTGACTACTGGAACTTCGGCGGCATCTTCCGCCCGGTGTTTGTCGTAGCCCGTCCGCCGCAGAACCTCAAGCATATCGCCATCGACGCCAAGGCTGACGGCACATTTACTGCCGACTGCTATCTTAACCTGCCTGTCGAGGATGCCAAGGTTACAACCGTCATCTACGACAAGGCCGGCAAGAAGGTCGGCGAGGAGGTTACTAAACTTCGTCCCGGCAGCGGTGAGTGCAAGGTGGAGCTCAAAGTTCCGTCGCCGGCTACCTGGAGTGCCGAAACCCCCAATCTGTACAAGGCTGAGTTTACCTTGACCGATGCTAATGGGAAAGTGCTTCATAAGGAGAATAAGAAATTCGGTTTCCGTACTATTGAAGTGCGTGAGAGCGACGGTCTCTATATAAATGGCAAGAAAGTAAATATCCGCGGTGTCAACCGTCACAGTTTCCGTCCCGAGAGCGGCCGTACACTGAGCTACGCCAAGAATCTCGAGGATGTCGAGCTCATAAAGTCGATGAACATGAACGCCGTGCGTCTGTCACATTATCCCGCCGATCCTGAGTTCTATGAAATATGCGACTCACTCGGCCTTTATGTAATGGATGAGCTTACCGGCTGGCACGGTCATCACGAGACTATCAATGGCCAGAAGCTGGTCAAGGAGATGGTGGAGCGTGATGTCAACTATCCGTGTATCATCTGGTGGAGCAACGGTAACGAGAAGGGTTGGAATGACGAGCTCAACGATGAATTCCACAAATATGATCCCCAGAAGCGTCCGGTGCTTCATCCTCAGGGCAATTTCGGCGGTTTTGAGACAATGCACTACCGTTCTTACGGCGAGAGCCAGAATTACATGCGTCTTCCCGAAATCTTCATGCCTACCGAGTTCCTCCACGGCCTTTATGACGGTGGTCACGGCGCGGGTCTGTATGACTATTGGGAGATGATGCGCAAGCATCCGCGTTGCGCCGGCGGTTTCCTCTGGGTACTTGCCGACGAGGGTGTGAAGCGAGTTGACATGAACGGCTTCATTGACAACTGCGGTAATTACGGTGCCGACGGTATCGTAGGTCCTCACCATGAAAAAGAGGGTAGCTACTGGACAGTTAAGGAAGTATGGTGTCCCATCCAGATAATGAACAAGACCATCACTCCCGACTTTGACGGCAAGCTTGTTGTTGAAAACCGTTACGATTTCACTCCGCTTACCGACTGCACCCTTACATGGCGTCAGCTTGACATGCCGGCTGCCGGAGAGAAGGGCGATGCAAAGGTAGTGTCGAAGGGTACCGTCAAGCTCGGTGCGATAGCTCCGGGTGAAGAGGGTACAGTAACCATACCCACCCTTAATGCCGCAACCGACGCTCTTGAACTTACAGTGACCGACAATTATGGCCGTGACCTGTTTACCTGGAGCCATCAGGTAGTTGGCAAGGCTGCCGATGCTCGCAAGGCTGTTGCCGGCAAGCGTCCTGAAGTAAAGGAGACCGCCGCTGACGTTACTGTGACCGCCAATGGCCGCACATACACATTCAGCCGCACTGACGGCCAGCTCAAAGGCGTGACTGTCAACGGTCGCCGTATAGAGCTTGCCGATGGTCCGCGTTTCATAGCAGCCAAGCGTTCTGACCGCTCTATGGATGCGTTCTATAACCACGACGACAAGGAGGCTGAGAAGAAAAAGACCCAGTATACCGAATTTGAGGATCTTGGCAAATTCACAGGCCTTACCGTAAGCGAATCAGGTGACAGCGTGGTTGTGACTGCTGATTATCGCCTCGGAAGCTTTGACAAGGCCCGCTGGGCAATAGCTCCTGACGGTAGCGCCACACTTGACTTCACATATAATTTCAGTGGCGTAGTGGATCTGATGGGTGTCAAGTTTGACTTCCCCGAAGAGAAGGTGCTCAGCAAGCGTTGGGTGGGTGATGGTCCTTACCGTGTATGGCAGAACCGTCTGCATGGTCCGCAGTATGGCGTGTGGGAGAATGATTACAATGATCCCATCCCTGCCGAGAGCTTCACTTATCCTGAGTTCAAGGGCTATTTCGCCAATGTTGACTGGATGGATATCAAGACAGCCGACGGAACTATCGGTATCGTGAATGAAAATCCCGAAAGCTATATCGGAGTTTACGAACCCCGTGACGGCCGTGATCATATCCTGTATGAACTTCCCAAGACCGGTATTGCCGTGATGGAAGTAATTCCTCCTGTCCGCAACAAGGTAAACACCACTGACCTTATCGGCCCGTCATCACAGGCCAAGTGGGTCGATGGCCCGCGTACCGGTCGTGTCGTGCTCACATTCAATTAATATCGTGTCATGACACTTCGCAATAAAATAATCATTCCGGCGGCGCTGCTGGGCCTGAGCCTATCGGCCGGCACGCCACCGGATCAACTGTTTGCCACTCCTCCTGCCGAGGCACGACCCTGGACATTCTGGTACTGGATGTTCGGTGCGGTGACAGAGGATGGTATAAAGGCTGACCTTCAGGCCATGAAGGATATCGGTCTCGGAGGTACTTACCTTATGCCTATCAAGTCAGTGACTCAGGGCCCGCAGTATGAAGGAAAGGCCGAGCAGCTTTCACCTGAATGGTGGCGTCTTGTAGGCCGGAGCATGGAGATTGCCGACAGTCTCGGGCTTAAATTAGGCATGCACATCTGTGACGGCTTTGCTCTTGCGGGTGGTCCGTGGATCACTCCTGCCGAGTCAATGCAGAAAGTCGTCACTGCCGATACGATTGTCATCGGAGGATCGGTGACGCTTACATCGCTTCCGATGCCTCAGGTCAATGAGGGTTACTATGAGGATATCGCTCTGTTTGCCCTCCCGATGAAGGGTTGGAATATCGATGTGAAGCCCGTAGTGACCTGCGGTAATGTCGATCCTGCCGTTCCCGCTGACAAGGGTATCAGTATTGATGAAAACGGTGTGATCCGGTCATCAGTACCTGCATGGTTTCAGTATGACTACGGTAAACCGGTCACAGCCTGCAACGTCATAATCGAGCCGAGCGGAACCAACCACCAGGCACATCGCCTGAATATCATGGCAAGTGACGACGGTGTCAATTTCCGTGAGGTAAAGCAGCTGACTCCGGCCCGTCAGGGTTGGCAGAACACCGATGAGGTCAACACTTACTCCATACCGCCTACCCCAGCCCGTTACTTCCGTTTCGGCTGGACTCCCGATGGTACCGAACCTGGTAGTGAGGATCTTGATGCTGCCAAGTGGAAACCTAATCTTAAGATAAAGAACGTCACGCTGACCGGTGATCCCCGTATAGATAACTGGGAGGGGAAGGCCGGCCTTGTATGGCGCGTGGCTCCTGCCACCTCTTCCGATGAGGTGACCGATGATATGTGTGTCCGTAAGGAACAGATAATCGATCTCACCGATAAACTCAAGAGTGACGGGCCCACGGCAGTGATACTGCCTGAGGGAGAATGGCGCTTGCTGCGTATCGGTCACACATCGACCGGCCACACTAATGCCACTGCCGGCGGCGGACGCGGTCTTGAGACTGACAAGTTCAGCCGTGCTGCGGTTGCAAAGCAGTTTGACAACTGGTACGGCCGCATGTTCCGCGAGGTTAATCCGGAGGTTGTCAACAATGTGCTTAAATATATGCATGTCGACAGCTGGGAGTGCGGCAGTCAGAACTGGAGCGATAACTTTGCCCAGGAGTTCAAGCGTCGCCGTGGATATGACCTGATGCCTTATATGCCGCTCTTTGCCGGAATTCCTGTGGATGATGCCGCTACCTCCGAGCAGGTGCTTCGTGACGTACGCACTACCATCGCCGAACTTGTGGTCGATGTGTTTTATGATGTCCTTGCAGAGAAGGCCCGTCAGTATAATGTCGAGTTTTCGGCCGAATGTGTGTCGCCGACCATGGTCAGCGACGGCATGGCCCACTATTCGATGGTCGATCTGCCTATGGGTGAATTCTGGCTGCGCAGTCCGACACATGACAAGCCTAATGACATGATCGATGCCATTCACGGCGCTCATATCTACGGCAAGCCGATCATCCAGGCCGAGGGCTTTACTGAAGTACGCGGCACATGGGACGAGACTCCTGCCATGCTCAAGGCTCTCCTTGACCGCAACTACGCTCTCGGCATCAACCGCCTATTCTTCCATGTCACGACCCATAATCCGTGGCTTGACCGCAAGCCCGGCATGACTCTTGACGGTATCGGTCTGTTCTTCCAGCGTGACAACACCTGGTGGAACGACGGAGCCCGCGGCCTTACTGACTATATACGCCGTTGCCAGGCGCTGTTGCAGTACGGCGTGCCTGTGGCTGACATAGCCGTGTTTACCGGAGAAGAGGTGCCGCGCCGTGCCGTATTGCCCGACCGCCTTGTACCGTCATTGCCAGGCATATTCGGTGCCGAGCGTGTAGCCTCCGAGCGTGAGCGTCTTGCCAATGAAGGACAGCCGATGCGTGTTATGCCTGTCGGTGTGACCCACTCAGCCAATATGGCTGACCCTGAAAAATGGGTCAATCCGTTGCGTGGCTATGCTTACGACTCCATGAATAAAGATGCTTTGCTGCGTCTTGCCAAGGCCGAGGATGGCCGTATGGTGCTCCCCGGCGGTGCATCGTATGGAGTGCTGGTGCTTCCGCTTGCTCATCAGCTGATGCCCGATACCACGCTTAGTGCCGAGGTACGTGCAAAGGTCGACGAACTGATTGCGGCCGGAGTAACCGTTCCCGCGCTTCCTTACACCGCCGATGACTTTTCCGCTTTCGGTATAGAGCGTGATGTTGTGGTTCCTGCCGACGTGGCGTGGACCCATCGTCGTAATGCCGAGGATGACGTGGATCTGTATTTTGTAAGCAATCAGCTCGAAAGTCCCAGAGAATTTACAGCTTCGTTCCGTATCGACGGCCGTCGTCCCGAATTGTGGGATCCGATGACCGGTCGTATAGATACCGATGTGACATGGCGTCGTGTCGACGGCCGCACTGAGGTCGATATACCTCTCGAAGCTGCAGGATCGGTATTTGTCGTGTTCCGCGAGCCAACAAAGGCCATGTCAGGCAAAGCGCCTGAGCGCCGTGCCGTAACCGCTCCGATAGATCTCGTCGGAAAGTGGAATGTGGTGTTCAATACCACAGGACGCAATGTCGACAATACTGATCTGTTTGACTGGACCAATTCGGCCGACAACGATATTCGCTACTATTCCGGCACAGCCACTTATACCGCTTCATTCAAGGCTCCTTCCTATAAGAAGGGCAACCGGGTGATGCTTGATCTTTCAGGGCTCCATGATGTAGCCACGGTCAAGGTCAACGGCATTGACTGCGGCATCGTATGGGCTGCTCCGTATAGTGTGGATATCACCGATGCCCTGCGTAAGGGTGTCAATGACCTCACGGTCGATGTCACCAACACCTGGGCCAACGCACTGCTTGGCGCCGATGAGGGTACTCCGCCTTTCGAGGGGATCTGGACCAACGGCAAGTATCGCCGTGCCGAAACTGTCACTCTCCCTGCCGGACTGACGGGTCCGGTTGAAATAACCGTAATTTCCGAAAAACGATAATTCGTAATAATGCAATGAAAACCAATATTCACACTTCTTTAAAGTCGCTTTTCTCAGTGGCTGCCGTGGCTATGGCGTTGACAGGCCATGCCGAGATAAAGATGCCTGCCATGTTCAGCGACAATATGCTGATGCAGCGCGATACCGATGCCCGTATATGGGGTACGGCCGATCCGTCATCAAAGGTTACTGTCACTCCGAGCTGGAACAACCAGACATATACCACCAGTGCCGACCGCACCGGTAGCTGGAGCATCGCGCTTCCCACTCCCGGAGCCGGCGGACCCTATACCATTACGGTAAGTGACGGAAAGCCTGTCACCATCAGCAATGTGCTGCTCGGTGATCTGTGGCTGTGTTCAGGACAGAGCAATATGGAGATGCCGATGAAGGGTTTCAAGAACCAGCCTATCGACGGTGGCAACATGGTTGCTCTCCGCAGCACTGATCCTGACCTGCGACTGTTTACGGTAAAGCGTAATTCCACCACCAGCCCCGTTGATACCGTGACCGGTAAGTGGCAGGAGGCTAATCCCGCGTCAGTGCGCGATTTCAGTGCTACCGCCTATTTCTTCGGCCGTCAGCTGCGCGAGACTCTCGACGTCCCCGTAGGACTTATCGTCGCTGCATGGGGCGGCTCGGCATGTGAGGCCTGGATGAGCGATGACATGCTTAAGGCATTTCCGGAAGCTGCCGCACGCATTCCTGCTGTCGGCGGCAAGATAGAGTCGAAAAACCGCACTCCGAGTGTGCTCTACAAAGGCATGCTCAATCCGCTTATCGGTATGGCTATAAAGGGTGTGATATGGTATCAGGGTGAGGACAACTGGAACCGCGCCCACTCTTACGCCGATATGTTCTCGACTATGATCCGTGGCTGGCGCAATGACTGGGGTCGGGGTGAGTTCCCGTTCTACTATTGCCAGATCGCTCCCTATGACTATTCGCTGATCGTCGAGGAGGGTAAGCCTCTTTATAATTCGGCTTATCTCCGCGAGGCTCAGGCAAAGGTTCAGCACATGGTTCCCAACACCGGTATGGCCGTGCTTATGGATGCCGGTTGGGATAAGGGTATCCATCCGTCAGACAAGCGTACTCCCGGTGAGCGTCTTGCCCTGCTTGCGCTTAACAAGACCTATGGAGTCGAGGGTATCGCCTCGGAGAGCCCCGAATACAAGTCGATGGAGGTAAGAAACGATACTGTGATCGTAAGTTTTGACCGCGCTCCCGAATGGATAGCCGGAAAGCACAGTTTCGAGTCTACCCAGTTCAAGCTTGCAGGCGAGGATCAGGTATTCCATCCCGCCAAGGCATGGATATCACGCAGCAAGGTGATGGTCAAGAGTGACAAGGTGCCTCATCCGGTTGCCGTGCGTTATGCATTTGAGGATGCATCGGAGGGCGATCTTTACGGTGACGGACTCCCCGTATCATCGTTCCGCAGCGATGACTGGCCTGATCCACAACCTCTGAAAAAATGATATTGCGCCACTGTATAGCAGCCGCCCTGATAGCATGCGGTGCGGCTATGGCCGGTGCCGTGACGCCTCCTGACTACACATGGTCTTCGATGAGCCGCAACTCATCGGAGTCCATGCCTGTCGGTGGGGGAGATATCGGTCTGAACGTGTGGGCCGAGGATGGCGACGTGCTATTTTACATCGGCCGCAGCGGTGCTTATGATGAAAACAATACACTGCTGAAACTGGGACGTGTGCGCATGCACATTCCCGGCGATACGCTTAAGCCTTTCAGCCAGACACTGCATCTTAACGAAGGTTATGCCACGGTTGACATCAACGGCGCTCATGTCACTTTATGGGCTGATGTCAATAAACCGGTGGTTCATGTGTCAGTCGATAGTCCGGAGGCCATTCAGCCTGAGATTGTCTATGAAAACTGGCGTCATGTCGACCGTCCGTTCCGCAAGGGCGAGGGACGGCAGAGTTCCTGGAAGTGGTCATCTGACAAGTCGCTGACCACAACCCGTGACTCGGTGCTTGCCACCGATGGATCGGTGACTTTCTATCACCGCAATCCCGAGATTACCGTCTTTGACACTACGGTTAAGAAAGAGTCGCTCGACTCGGTGAAGGATCAGATATGGAATCCGCTGGCGCTGCGTATGTCAGGCGGACGCATGTCACTTCCCGGATTTAGCTTTACCGGAGCGGAGAAGGGTAACTATGACTCTACCGACTATATGGGCCACCGCTTCAAGGCTGACCGTCCGCGCCGCAGTCATCATTTCACCATCGCCCTCAACAACACCGAAGGGGGTGACGAAACAGCATGGCTGAACGGGCTTGACGCTACTGAAAAGAGCATCAACCTGAAACGTGACACCAAGGCTTCGCGTGACTGGTGGCGCGATTACTGGCAGCGCAGCTACATACATGCCGAAGGCGACAGTGTCACTTCGCGCATGGCCCGTAACTATACATTGTTCCGTTATATGCTCGGATGCAATGCTTATGGCGAGGAGCCTACCAAGTTCAACGGCGGTCTGTTCACATTTGACCCTGAACATGTCAATCCCGAGATGGCCTATACACCCGATTACCGTAACTGGGGCGGGGGTACGATGACCGCCCAGAACCAGCGCTTGGTCTACTGGCCCATGCTCAAGAGCGGCGACATTGACATGATGAAACCGCAGTTTGACTTCTATCTGCGCATGCTGCCTACCGCAATGTTGCGTAGCCGTTATTACTGGGATCACGACGGAGCCTGCTTTACCGAGCAGATAGAGCAGTATGGCCTTCCCAATCACATGGAATACGGCTCCAAGCGTCCTGCAGGCTATGACCCTGGTGTGGAATACAACGCATGGCTTGAATATGAGTGGGACACGGTACTGGAGTTCTGTGCCATGATGCTCGAGGCGTCGCGTTACGACGGCACTGACATCAGTGCCTACCGTCCGCTGATCGAGCAGTCATTGATTTTCTTTGACGAGCATTACCGTAAGCTTGCTTCTGAGCGAGGCATCAAGAGCCTTGATGGCGACGGCTGCCTGATATTATTCCCCGGTTCAGGCTGCGAGACCTATAAGATGGCCAACAACGCTGCCTCGACAGTGGCTGCGCTCAAGCGTGTCACCGGTGAGTATATCGACTACCTCAAGGAGCAGGGCGACACGGCCACTTCCCGCTGGGAGGAGCTGCTGTCACGCGTTCCGGCCATACCGCTGCGTCATCTTGACGGCTATACGATGATCGCTCCGGCAAAGTCATGGGAGCGCGTCAACAATGTCGAGTCTCCGCAGCTGTATCCCGTTTGGCCGTGGCGCTTCTTTGACGCCGCACATGCCGACTCGGCATCACTGGCAATAGCACGCGACACGTATTATCATGATCCCGACGCGCTGAAGTTCCGTTCGACCACCGGATGGAAGCAGGACAATATATGGGCTGCCTGTCTTGCGCTTCCTGAGGAAGCTTATGACCTGAATGCCCGCAAACTGGCCGACGGCAAACACCGTTTCCCCGCTTTCTTCGGCCCGGGTTTTGACTGGACTCCCGACCATAACTGGGGTGGCAGCGGCATGATAGGCCTTCAGGAGATGCTGTTGCAGACTGCCGGCGACCGTATCATGATCTTCCCTGCATGGCCGCTTGACCGCGACATCAGCTTCAAGCTCCACGCCCCCGGCAATACTGTCGTGGAGGCTGCTGTAAAGGACGGACGCCTGGTCGACCTCAATGTATCGCCTGCCGCACGCCGTGATGACATCGTGCTCCCTGCAGGACTGACTTTTGACTCATTAACACATTAACAACCTTAGCAATGTTACGATTTATATCTCTGATCGCGCTGTTGCTGGCACTGCCGTTTGCCGGTAATGCCGACACCACGCCTCAGGCTGTATCGGTTGCCGGATTTTTCCCGCTTGACGATGCCGGCCGACAGATCTACGACTTTAACTACGGCTGGCGCTTCCATCTCGGCGATGTCGAAGGTGGCGAGGCTCCTGCTCTCGATGACTCGGCGTGGGAAGTGGTATCGACTCCTCACACTGTCGAGCTGCTGCCTGCCGAAGGGAGCGGATGCCGCAATTATCAGGGCAAGGCCTGGTACCGCAAGCTCTTTGTAATGCCTGAGGCTACCGAGGGACGCGATGTCACCCTGCACTTCGAGGCGGTAATGGGCAAGCAGCGCTTCTATGTCAACGGCAAGGAGGTCGCCGCACATGCCGGCGGTTATCTTCCCGTGACGATTGATCTTACAAAGGCCGGTGTGATGCCCGGCGACACCTGTGTCGTCGCCGTGATGGCCGACAATAGCGATGACAAGACTTTCCCTCCCGGCAAACCTCAGAATTCTCTCGATTTCGCTTATCACGGAGGCATCTACCGCGACGTGTGGATGATCGCCAAGTCGCCGGTGGCAATCACTGATGCCATCGAAGCCGGCCGTCAGGCAGGTGGCGGTGTGTTCGTACATTTCGACAAGGTAAGCGACAAAAGCGCCGAAGTATGGGTTGATACCGACGTGGCCAACTCATCCAACCGCTCACGCACCGTAGCTGTCGAGACTACGCTCAAGGCTCCCGACGGCGACGTTGTGAAGCGTGTGTCGCGTAATGTGTCGTTGAAGCCGGGCGAATCGCGCAGCGTCAGTCAGCTTATCAAGGTTAGCAACCCCGAACTGTGGAGTCCCGATACCCCGTCGCTCTATACCGTGGAGAGCCGCATTAAGGATGGCAAGAACAGCATTGACGGCGGTGCCACCCGCATCGGCATCCGTTACTTCGATTTTGACGGCGAGCATGGCTTCACCCTCAACGGCAAGCCTTTCGGACAGCTCGTGGGCGCCAACCGTCATCAGGACTTCGCCTATGTAGGCAATGCCGTGCCCAATTCCCAGCAGTGGCGCGACGCCAAGCGTCTGCGCGATGCCGGCTGCCGTATTATCCGTGTGGCCCACTATCCTCAGGATCCCTCGTTTATGGATGCCTGCGATGAGCTCGGTATGTTTGTTATCGTGGCTACTCCCGGATGGCAGTACTGGAACAAGGACCCGCACTTTGCCGAGCAGGTGCATGACAATACCCGCAATATCATCCGCCGTGACCGCAACCATCCGTCGGTGCTCATGTGGGAGCCTATTCTCAACGAGACCCGCTATCCCGAGGATTTTGCTCTTGAGGCACTCAAGATAACTCATGACGAGTATCCGTGGCCGGGACGTCCTGTCGCCGCAGCCGATGTGCACTCGGCCGGTGTCAAGGACAACTATGACGTGGTCTATGGCTGGCCCGGTGATGACTTCAAGGCTGATGCTCCCGAGCAGTGTATCTTCACCCGCGAGTGGGGCGAGAA
>CAZIPQ010000010.1:0-2907 GCA_964541165.1 uncultured Muribaculum sp. | reverse complement strand
TAATAACCGTGCTTCGCGCAGCTGGGGCGAACGCCCGATGAAGGTGCAGGCCCTGTCGCTTGCCGACACCTACAACAGCCTCTACAAGACTACCGGCAAGTTTATCGGCGGAGCCCAGTGGCATCCGTTTGACCATCAGCGCGGTTATCATCCCGATCCTTACTGGGGAGGTATCTACGACGCATTCCGTCAGCCCAAGTATGCCTATTACATGTTCCGCAGCCAGACTGCCCACGACCTCGACCACCCCGTTGCCGAGTCAGGGCCTATGGTGTACATCATGCATGAGATGACCCAGTTCTCCGATCCTGACGTCGTTGTGTTCAGCAACTGTGACTCGGTGCGCCTCTCGATCTATGACGGAGCAAAGAGCTGGACCCTCCCTGTGGAGCATCGTGCCGACGGCATGCCTTCGGCTCCTGTCGTGTTCCCCGATGTTTGGAATTTCTGGGAAGCCCGTGATTACAGCTACACCAACAAAAACTGGCAGGCGGTCAATATGGTGGCCGAAGGTATCGTTGACGGCAAGGTCGTGGCTACCGAGCGCAAGATGCCCTCGCGCCGTTCGACCAAACTGACCCTGCGTGCCGACTGGAACGACAAGCCTCTTGTGGCCGATGGCTCCGACTTTATAGTCGTAATAGCCGAGGTGACCGATGACAACGGCAATGTGCGCCGTCTCGCCAAGGAGAATATCGTGTTTACGGTCGAGGGCGAGGGTGAGCTTATCGGCGACGCGTCCATCCACGCCAATCCGCGTCCGGTGGAGTGGGGTAGTGCTCCGGCACTTATCCGTTCGACTCGCACGGCCGGTCCGATCCGCATCACTGCCCGCGTGGAGCATGAGGGAACCCATGCGCCCACTCCCGCCGAACTCGTGATAGAGAGTGTACCCGCAAATATGCCGGCTGTATATACCGATGTACGCACCGGAGCCGACGTGAAGGCCGGCAAGCGTGTGTCGGGCGGACAGCAGCTCAGCGACGATGAAAAGCGCCGTATTCTTGAGGAGGTCGATCTCCAGCAGCAGGAATTCGGTATACAGAAATAAGTAATATTATCTAACCTAATAACTTAATGATGAAAAAAGTAATTTTCGGTATAATGGCCGCTTCGGCTATTACCGCCTACGCCCAGTATCCTACAATTCCTGACTCGGTCAAGACCCGTGCTGCCGCTCAGGAGGCCGAGTGGGACCGTCACAGCGACGAGGCATGGGCAAAGGCTCTCCCCATCGTGATGAAGGAGGAGGCTGAGTGCGGCCGTCCTTATCGTCCGTGGGCTTCTGATCCCTCACATCTTGTAAAGGCTCCCATCAAGGCATTTCCCGGTGCCGAGGGTGGCGGTGCATATACTCCCGGCGGACGTGGAGGCAAGGTATATGTGGTGACTTCACTCGCCGACAGCGGCCCCGGCACTCTCCGTGAGGCATGCGAGGCCGGCGGTGCACGTACTGTCGTGTTCAACGTGTCGGGCGTGATTGAGCTCAAGTCGCCCATCAATATCCGCGCTCCTTATATTACCATAGCCGGACAGACTGCTCCCGGCGACGGTGTATGCGTGACCGGTGCCTCATTCCTGATCGATACCCACGACGTCATCATGCGCCACATGCGTTTCCGTCGCGGTGCCCAGGATGTTGCTTTCCGTGACGATGCCCTTGGCGGCAATGCTGTCGGCAACATCATCCTCGACCATATCTCCGCTTCTTGGGGACTTGACGAGAACATGTCGATCTACCGCCACGTCTACAACCGCGATCCCGAGACCGGCCGCGGTGAAAAGCTTCCTACCGTCAATATCACTATCCAGAATTCGATATTTTCCGAGGCTCTCGACCTGTACAATCATGCTTTCGGTGCCACTATCGGCGGCCACAACAGCACATTCGCCCGCAATCTTTTTGCCTCCAACATATCGCGCAACTGCTCGATAGGCATGGATGAGGACTTCAACTTTATAAATAATGTGACCTACAACTGGTGGAACCGCTCGGTTGACGGCGGTGACCATACAAGCCGTCTCAATATCATCAACAACAACTTCAAGCCGGGTCCCATCACCGAGACCAATGCCGCCGATGCTCCCATACGCTACCGTATCGTCAAGATGGAGGCAGGACGCAACAAGGACTTTGCCAATAAATTCGGCAAGGCTTATGTCAGCGGCAACCGTGTATGGGGCAATGACTCCGTGACTGCCGACAACTGGGCCGGCGGTGTCCAGATATTCAATGGTCCCGTTCCCGCCGACCGCATCGATGAGATACGTGTCACCGAGGCATTCCCGATGGCCGAGGTAACCATCATGCCTACTGACGAGGCTTTCAATTATGTGGTTGAAAATGCCGGTGCTACCCGTCCCGTGCGTGATGCCGTCGATCAGCGTGTCATGACTACCGTACTCACCGGTGAGGCCATCTATTCGCCCGATGCCGACAAGACCGTGACCTCGTCGCCTTATGTTAAGCGTCGTCTTCCCGCCGACTCATATAAGTATGGCATCATTACCGATCCGCGTCAGGTGGGCGGTCTGCCCGAATATAAGGGTACTCCGCGTGTCGACACCGACGGCGACGGCATGCCCGACGATTGGGAAAAGTCACATGGCCTCGATCCCAACAATCCCGCCGATGCCACCTATGCTCCCGACGGAGGCTACACCAACATCGAAATCTATATCAACGAGCTTGCCAAATAACAAGGCCTAATCCGACCCGATCAAAAAGGAGCTGCATCAGCAGCTCCTTTTTTTATATAGCGGGGTTGTTGCGCACCTACGGCGCGCATGGATTGTGGGGGGATGGGTTTACTGGGGTTGCGCGCAGCTGACGCAGCGCTTACCCCAGGCTCATTTTCTATTGGCGCTCTGCGCCAACCCCGCCGCTACGCGGCAACCCATATAGCC
>CAZIPQ010000009.1:15218-37617 GCA_964541165.1 uncultured Muribaculum sp. | reverse complement strand
ACGGATCGCTCCATCGGTGTTTGAGACCGACGCGTCTACCAATTCCGCCATTCGGGCAAGTGACCGCAAAGTTAAAAAGTTTTTTCGGCATCTGCAAGTGTTTTTCTTTCTTACCTCCCCTTTTTATGAAAGATTTGTATTAACTTTGTGGTATAACCGATTTAACCAGATGCTTTTATCATGAAACTCAGCTTTATTATAGGCGGTGTTGCGCTACTGTCTGCGGCTGTTCCGGCTAATGCCGATGAGCAGCTTCTTGCTTTTCCGGGAGCCGAAGGATATGGACGTTTTGCCACAGGTGGCCGCGGCGGCAGTGTCTATCATGTGACCAACCTTGATGATTCAGGCAAGGGTTCGTTCAGGGATGCCGTATCTTCTCCCAACCGTATTGTAGTGTTTGATGTGGCCGGCGTCATCAATCTTAAATCAACCCTTGTATTTGCCAAAGACCTTACTATTCTCGGCCAGACCGCTCCCGGTGAGGGTGTCCAGATATATGGTGACCGTGTGTCATTCTCAGGTGCCAATAATATAATCGTGCGCTATCTGCGCTTGCGCATGGGTGTTGGCGGCACAAGCGGAAAGGATGCCGCGGGCGTGGCCAATGGCGGCAACATGATCTTCGATCATCTCTCAGTGCTCTGGGGCCGTGACGAGTGCTTCTCGATCAACTGGGACAACAAGGGTGCCGAGCCTCATGACATCACCATACAGAATTCTATCATCGGTCAGGGCCTGCAGCCTCATTCATGCGGCGGCCTTGTGCAGACCAACGGCGGCGTGACCCTGTACCGTAATCTTTATATTGAAAACAAGACCCGCAACCCTAAGGTCAAGGGCCTCAACCAGTTTGTCAACAACGTGCTCTACAACTGGGGCAACGGAGCTGCCTATAATATGGGTGGCGACAGCGCCGGAGAGTCATGGGCCGAGATCTCGGGCAATTATTTTGTTCGCGGCCCCTGGCAGGGTGCCACCCGGCCGCTTATCGGAGGCAATGACAAGTTCCACTATGTTGCCGATGACAACTGGTATGACTCAAACCTGAACGGCAGTCTTGACGGCTCAGCATTTGCCGATGACCTGTATACGGCTTCCGGCGGTGACCGCATGGCCGACATCGCTGCTCTTGAAGCCAAGGGTGCGCCTAAAACTTTCCCTGTGATAAAGGGTCTGCAGAGTGCCAACGATGCTCTTACATACGTGCTTAAGCATGGCGGAGCGTCATTGCCGGTCCGTGATGAGGTCGACGGCTATCTTATCGATGAGCTGTCATCTTACGGCAAGCTCGGCACCTCAGCAGGCATATCATCGGAGCGCGAACTTCCTCACGGCGGCACCGGGCGCCTGTACGGCGGCTACAAGCCTGTCGACACTGACGGTGACGGCATCCCGGACGAATGGGAGAGTGCCAACGGCCTTGACCCGAACGACGCCACCGATGCCGCAAAGATAGCCTCCAACGGCTATGCCAACATCGAAAATTACTCGTTTTCGATCGAGGGTGCCTTCCCCTACGTGAAGCATCCTACCAAGATGCATATAATCTCGATCGACAAGGATGAGATCGAGCTCGGCTGGGATGACAATGCCGATGACGAGGACAATTATATCCTGGAATATTCGACCGACGGCACCAACTTCTCTCAGATGGCCAAGACGGCAAAAAATGTCACTTCGGCATGGGCGGTAGGACTGGAGGAAAACACGAAATATTATTTCAGGGTGTATGCGCTTCGTGCCGATGGAGTGAAATCGATTCCGTCGCCGGTAATGACGGCAGTCACTACCGAACCTGTCGCTCCTGAACAGTCCACCAAGCCTTCTCCCGCCGACGAGGCTACTCCGGGCGTACTGGAAGATGTGGTTCTGTCATGGACCAACACCACGCCCAACACATTCGGAGATGTAACCTACACAGTCAAGGTCGGAACCTCGGCTGATGCACTCGATACCAAGGCCGACGGACTTACTTCCCCGTCCCTTAAGCTCGGCCGTCTCGAGGTCGGCACCAAATACTACTGGCGTGTCGATGCCTCCAACGCCATCGGCACAACCGAAGGTGAGGTGTGGTCGTTCACCATGGTGCCCGGCGGCCGCATATTCTATGCCGATTTCAACACCGCTCCCGAGGAGTGGGCTACCAGTGACTGGGGTACGGTCATCGCCGGTTCAAACAAAGACCTCAAACTGCCCGCAACCTTCGGCGACATGACAATCGGCGGTTCTGGCCGTGCGGTAGCCATGGGAAATGCCAACAACAGCGCCGATACCTCCAAGGATTACGGACCTTATAACGCCGACCATGCCGGTGCGTCAAACCGTTGTGTGCAATTCGTTACGGCCAATTCCAATTATGTGCTCGTTGACGGACTTACAGGGCCTGCCGACATCACCGTATATTCAGCCAATCCTAACGGAAAGAACACCATGTCATATAAGATACATGCGATCTACGACACCAACGGCGACGGTGTGATAAATTCTTCCGATGACAAGACGACGCTTGCCACCGTCTCAATGGCCAAGAACAAGCGCGTGTACAAGTTCACGGCAAGTGTCAACAGGGCTGATAACTTCTCTTTGCGTCTTGATGGCTCTACCGATAAGATAAATTTCAATGATATTATCGTCGAGGGCAAGGATCTTCCTTCAGGTATCGATGACCTGACTGTCGCTTCGGCTCCTGTGGCCCATATCGAGGGCGATGTTCTGACAGTCTCCATGCTGCGTCAGGGCGATCCCGTTATGGTGTGTGACCTGTCAGGCCGGTGTCTTGTCAACTGCCGTGCCGATGCCGACGGAGGAGTTTCCGTGATATTGCCCCGCGGCCTGGTGATAGTAAAGGCCCCAGGCATGCGTGCATTAAAAGCTATAGTACACTGAACTGCAATATGAAAACTTTCGCAACCACCACACTGCTTCTGCTCTGGACTGTCCTCAGCGGAAGCAGTGCTAATTTAAACATTACCGATTTTGGCGCGGTATCCGATACCACCCGCCTGAGTACCAATGCCATCCAGGCTGCAATTGACTCCTGTCACCGGAGCGGGGGCGGCAGGGTTACGGTGCCTGTGGGCGGATTTAAGACCGGTTCCATATTTCTGCGCAGCGGCGTCGAACTTCACCTGGAGGCGGGGGCGACGCTCTATGGCAGCACCGACATCGCTGACTATACGCCGGTGACCTCCGATTATCTGTCGCTTCGTACCGGAATGCCTACCATACAGCTTATCTATGCCGACTCGGCCGACCATGTGGCCATTACCGGACTCGGCACGATAGATGGCCGCGGCAAGGCGTTTCCCAAGCTGACGTGGGATGACGAGGGGATCACGCGTCCTCACCTGCTGCGCCTCATCCGCTGCTCGGATGTGACGGTCAAGGATATCACTCTCCGTAACTCCGGTTGCTGGATGCAGCATTATCTGGCATGTGACAGGCTGCGCATCAACGGCATCACCGTCTACAACCGCAACAACTACAATAACGATGCCCTTGATCTTGACGGATGTCATGACGTGACGGTGAGCAACATGATCGCCGACTCCGATGACGATGCCATTACCCTGAAGAGTACATCGCCGCGACTGTGTGAAGACATCACTATAAGCAACTGCATCGTGTCGAGCCACTGCAATGCCATCAAGCTCGGCACCGAGACCAACGGAGGCTTCCGCAATATCAACATCCGCGGTATAGTGGTTAAGCCCTCCTCCGACCAGTCATCGCAGTATTTCGGCTATCCCGGCGGCCACGGCCATTCGGCCATATCGCTCGAGATCGTCGATGGCGGCTCTATGAGCAATGTCAATATAGGAGATATCACGGTGACCGGCTCCGAGTCGCCGATATTCATACGCCTTGCCAACCGTGCCCGTCCTTACTCCAAGGCTCATCCCGTGGAGGGTGTGGGTACGATTAGCGGAGTCGTGCTTCACGACATAATCGTCAACGGCGCCGGACCCACAGGAAGCTCCATTACCGGCCTGGAGGGCCATCCGGTCACCGATATACTGCTGCATGATATAATTATCAATCAGGCCGGTGGTCAGGGTGTGACAGAAGCCCCCGCCGATGAAAAGATCGCCGACTATCCCGAGGCTACCATGTGGGGCGTGCTTCCGGCCAAGGGTTTCTGGCTTAATCATACCCGTGGAATACGCTTCCGCAACGTGACTGTCAGCACCGCTGCTCCCGACGAGCGCCCTGTGTATGTTGCATCAGATAGCGACTATATTGTAGAATAACTCACAATTTCACTCATTTGGCTATGAATTTGTGAATGTTTTTGTAATTTTGTAAAATCATAATCAAATATCGACATATATGGAAAATATAAGACAGGTAGCTTACCGGTTGCGCGGACTGCGCGATGCCATTGACCTGCCTATTGGCGAGATAGCTTCGAGGTGTGAGATTACTCCGGCCCAGCTGCTGGCTTACGAAAGCGGTGAGGTCGATATCCCGGTCAGTTTCCTTCACCGTCTTGCAAATGCATTCGGCGTTGAGCTGGCCACGTTGCTTTTCGGTGAAGAGCCGCGTATGACCTCTTATTATGTGACCCGCGCCGGCAAAGGCGTGAAGGTTGAGCGTACGAGTGCCTACAGTTATCAGGACCTGGCTGCCGGATTTCAGCATCGTATCATGGCGCCATTTATCGTCACGGTGGAGCCTTCCGACGACCCGATTACCGTCAATACCCATCAGGGCCAGGAATTCAACTATGTGCTTGACGGCACGGTTGAGATCAGCGTGGCCGGAAAAGCTTCGGTTCTCCATAAGGGCGACAGCATCATGTTTGACGCCCGTCGTCCCCACGGCATGCGGGCCATTGACGGCACCGCACGCTTTATCGCCATCATATCATAATTTTACACAATGCTTGAACGATTTTTAGATAAGACTCAGTTTGACTCTTACGATGACTTCATGGCCAACTTCAAGGTCAATGTGCCCGAAGACTTCAACTTCGGCTATGACGTTGTCGATGCCTGGGCTGCCGAGGAGCCTGACCGCCCCGCGCTGTTGTGGACCAACGACCGCGGTGAGGAGATAACATTTACCTTTGCCGACATAAAGCGCGAGAGCGACAAGACGGCGTCATTCTTCCAGAGTCTCGGCATAGGCCGCGGCGACATGGTGATGCTCATCCTGAAGCGCCACTACCAGTTCTGGTTTTCAATCATCGCGCTTCATAAGCTCGGTGCCGTTGTCATTCCGGCCACTCATCTGCTTACTGAAAAAGATATAATATACCGCTGCAACATGGCGGGTATCAAGGCTATCGTTGCCACCGGCGACAAGATAGTGATTGACCATATCGACAACTCGCTTCCCAAGTGCCCCACACTCAAGTGGCGCATATCGACCGGACCGCTGGTACCCGAGGGTTGGCTTGACTTTAACAAATGCATCGAGGAAGCCGCACCTTTCGTACGCCCTGAAAAGGTCAATACCAACGATGATGTGTCGCTGCTCTACTTCACTTCGGGCACTACCGGCAATCCCAAGATGGTGGCGCATGATTTCACATATCCGCTCGGACACATCATCACCGCCAGCTACTGGCATAATCTTAATCCCGATTCCCTTCACCTGACTCTCGCCGACACCGGCTGGGGCAAGGCTGTATGGGGCAAGCTGTACGGACAGTGGATCGCCGGCGCATGTGTTTTCGTGTATGACTTCGAGAAGTTCGAGCCGATCGATGTGCTTCACAAAATCCATAATCACGGCATTACGTCATTCTGTGCGCCCCCTACCATATTCCGCTTCCTTATCCGCGAGGATTTGAGCAAGTTCAATCTTTCCACGCTGAAATACTGCACCATCGCCGGTGAGGCCCTTAACCCGAAGGTCTACGAGGAGTGGCTGCGACTGACCGGCATAAAGCTTATGGAAGGCTTCGGACAGACCGAGACCACACTTACCGTTGCGACTTATCCCTGGCTCGAACCCAAGCCCGGTTCGATGGGTAAGAAAGGTCCTCAGTATGACATCGATCTTATCGGTCCCGACGGCGGCCCGGTGGAGGATGGCGAACAGGGTGAGATCATCATACGCACCGGCGACACTAAGCCGCTCGGACTTTTCAAGGAATACCTCAACGATCCTGAGCTTACGGCATCGGTATGGAGCGACGGAATATATCACACGGGCGATGTGGCCTGGCGCGATGAGGACGGCTACTTCTGGTTTGTAGGCCGTACCGACGACGTGATCAAGTCGTCGGGCTACCGTATAGGTCCGTTTGAGGTCGAGAGCGCGCTTATGACTCATCCTGCCGTAGTCGAGTGTGCCATCACCGGTGTTCCCGACGACATACGCGGTCAGGTGGTAAAGGCTACCATCGTACTTGCCAAGGATTATGCGCATCGTGTGGAAGAAGATGCCGCCGCTCTGATCAAGGAGATCCAGGATCACGTAAAGCGTGTCACCGCTCCCTACAAGTATCCCCGTATCGTGGAGTTTGTAAAAGAATTGCCTAAGACCATCAGCGGTAAGATACGCCGCGTGGCCATACGCGATAAGAAAACCGACGCATAAACTGTTATGGCTCCTGCTTACCGGCGTATTGCCGTAAAAATCGGTTCCAATGTACTCACGCGTGCCGATGGCTCGCTTGATATCACCCGCATGTCGGCCCTCGTGGATCAGGTGGCCGAGCTTGTGGCGTGCGGTGTCAAGGTTATTGTCATATCGTCGGGTGCGGTAGCTTCCGGGCGCAGTCAGCTCAACGTGGCCCAGTCGCTCGATCCGGTGTCGGCACGTCAGCTTTACTCTGCCGTTGGTCAGGCCAAGCTGATGAACCGCTACTACGAATTGTTTCGTGAGCACGGGCTTACCTGCGGACAGATTCTGACTACCAAAGAGAACTTTGCCACCAGGCGTCATTTCCTGAACCAGAAGCACTGTATGGAAGTGATGCTTGACAACAATGTGGTGCCTGTTGTCAATGAAAACGACACCGTCTCGCTGACCGAGCTTATGTTTACCGACAATGACGAATTGTCGGGCCGTATCGCCTCGATGATGGACCTTGATGCCTTGATATTGCTCAGCAATATCGATGGCGTGTATACCGGCGACCCGTCGCTGCCAGGCTCTCAGCTCATCACTGACATATATCCCGGCGATACGATGGAGGCCTGTATCACTGAAAGCCGTTCATCACACGGCCGCGGAGGAATGACGACCAAGTATCGCGTGGCGACACGTATGGCGTCGGAAGGGATTACTGTGATAATTGCCAACGGCAAGCGCGACAATGCCCTTACCGGTCTGGTGCTTGGCGAGCCCTCGGTGCCTCACACAACTTTTCATCCTGCCGAGACCTCTCAGTCAGGTGTAAAGAAGTGGATTGCCAACAGTGAGGACTTTGCGAAGGGCTCGGTCTACATCAACGAGGGGGCCTTCGAGGCTATCACTTCAGCCTCGCGTGCCAGTCTGCTGCCTGTGGGTATAATACGGGTTGACGGTCTGTTTGAGGAGGGCGACATTGTCAAGGTGATAGGTCCCGACGGCAATGTGGTTGCGTGGGGACGCGCCGCTTACGACTGCCGTCAGGCCGCTTTATCTGCCGGACAGCGTGATGTGCGCCCGTTTATCCACAGCGACTATCTGTATATCGACTATTAATTACTGAACATCATCATTATTTACTTACTATTATGAAACGTATTATCCTGTTGTTTGTCCTGTGTGCCTCAATCTCATTTCTGGCCGGAGCAGCCGAGCGCATGACCGGCGTCAACAATATAAAGTTTGGCTGGAAATCGGCCCGCTGCATCGAGGCTATAGGCGATGTGCCCCGTAAGATGACCAAGGAGGATGGCCTTGAGAAGCAGTTCTCTTATGCTCCCGCCATGTGGGGCCGCATCGAGTGGGATAGTTCGGTGCTTAATTTCTACCGCGATAAGCTGTATCAGGTAGGCTTCTATAAAAAAACGGCTACTGACGATCCTACCGTAATGGAGCAGGTGAAGGTAATCCTTTCGGCCGCTTACGACAAGCCTGTTAAGCTCAAGGGCAGCGACAGCTGGATGTGGCGTGCGAGCAACGGCAATATAGCGATCCTGCAGCACACCGTATCTACCGAGGACAACGGAGCCAAGGCTTACAACACCTATCTCATCTTCGTTGACAACAAAGAGGTCGAGAAGAAGGCCAAGAATGTCGACAAGGAGATGCGTGACATCATGGGCATCAAGTAACTGCAGTCATCATGCATTCGCTTGATCATAAATTCAAGGCCGCCAGAAGGGCTGCCCGCAAACTTGCACGCCGTGACGATACTGAAGTGTCACGGCTGCTGCTTGATGTGGCCGACAGTGTCGATGCCGCAATTCCGGAAATACTTGAGGCAAATGCATCGGATTTGTCGCGTATGCGCCGCGATGATCCCAAGTATGACCGCCTGATGCTTACCGACAGTCGTCTGCGTGCTATCGCTGACGACATCCGTGCGGTAGCGGCATTGCCCTCGCCGCTCGGAAAGGTGCTGTCAGCTACTGACCGTCCCAACGGACTGCATATTGAGAAAGTATCTGTTCCGTTCGGAGTGATCGGCGTCATCTATGAGGCGCGTCCCAATGTCACCCTCGATGTATTCTCCTTATGTGTGAAGGCCGGAAGCGCCTGTGTGCTTAAAGGGGGCAGCGATGCCGCCGATACCAATGCCGTAACGGTAGCACTGTTGCGTCGGGTACTGCATGAACACGGCTGGGACGAAGATGTGGTGACACTGCTCGATGGCGGCCATGACGCTACGGCATGTATGCTTAATGCTGTGGGACTGATTGATATCATCATCCCGCGCGGATCAAAGAATCTCATAAACTACGTGCGTACCAATGCGCGCGTACCGGTTATCGAGACCGGGGCGGGAGTGTGTCACACATATATTCATTCGTCGGCCGATACCGGTATGGCACGTGATATCGTGTACAATGCCAAGACTCGGCGCGTGAGTGTGTGCAACGCGCTCGACTGTATTGTCATAGACCGCGACCGCCTTGATGACCTTGCCGAAATCTGTGCGCCGCTTGCTGAACGCAATGTCAGTATCTATGCTGATGAAAAGGCTTATTCGGCTCTTGACGGGAAGTATCCGTATCTGCATCATGCCGAGGCTGATGACTTTGGCCGCGAGTGGCTTGATTACTGCCTTTCGATAGCTACCGTTGACGGTCTTGACAGTGCCATCGATTTTATCAGTGAGCATACTTCGCATCACAGCGAGGCTATAATTACCGAGGACAAGGAGGCATCTTCGCGGTTTATGCGTGAGATCGATGCAGCCTGCGTATATGTCAACGCCTCTACTGCGTTTACCGATGGCGGTCAGTTTGGTTTTGGAGCCGAAATCGGCATCTCGACCCAGAAACTGCATGCCCGCGGCCCGATGGGACTGCCCGAAATCACAACTTACAAGTATCTTGTCACCGGCAACGGTCAGACCCGTAATCCCTGATCCCGTCACAGTATCTGCGGCGCTTCCTCGGGCATGTGAGATGACATGATGCGCCATGCCTGCGGATAAAGATTATTCGCGCGGTTACCTATGTTTTTTACCCATCCGAGGGGCTCTCCAAGGTAGGTGAGAAGCACGTATCCGCGGGGTGCACCGTCGAGTGTCACCGCTTCACGCCGCAGATAGGCTATCGCTGTCGGATAATCGACTTCATATTCCGGAAATACTCCACGGTTGAGCGTCACTGACATTGCCAGCGGCTGTCGGGGAATATAGTCACGCCCCTTTATCTCGGCTATCTCCGTACCGGCGCTTATCACGTCACAGCGTCGTTCCACCGCCTTAAGTAGCGGCGATCGGGTGACGAGTGTCACCTTGCCGTCGGCCTCGCGCAGCTCCATGTCGGCGGAAGCCTTCACCCAGTCCTTCACCTGGGCCGGAACCTTCGCCGGCTTTTCGGGAATACGGTCGGCATCCGGAAGTGTGCCGGGCTTGCGTACCACTGTCATCGTAAGTCCCTCGCCACGTGTATGGCCGGGCAGAAAATGCATGCAGCCGTCACGTTCCGTAATTCCCCACGAATCCGGTGTCTGAAGGTCCACATGCTCTGCACCGAGAGTACCTGTCATGTATTGAAGCATATCTTCGTTTTCACGGCGGTTGAATGTGCATGTGGAGTAAATCATGTAGCCGCCTGGACGCAGGGCCTCCCAAAGATTGTCGATTATCTCACGCTGCAGTGCTGCACACTCCTCCACCAGATGCGGCGACCACTGGGCGCGGGCCTCCGCATCCTTACGAAACATCCCTTCACCCGAGCATGGTACATCGGCGGTGATGATGTCAAATACCTCTCCGAGCTTAGCGAGGCGTGATGTGTCGCCACGTGTCACGATTACCCTCGGCGCACCCCATTTGGCGAGTGTCTCCTTGAGCACTTCGGCGCGGGCATATACATATTCGTTGGCCACGGTGACCGATCCCTCCGGAAGTGCATCGATGGCGGCGGTCGTCTTTCCTCCGGGTGCGGCACAGGCATCAAGATAGTTGACCGGACGCCTTATTGCGGCGGCAAGTGAACCCACTACCCATGAGGTGATCATTGATGAGGCATCCTGCACGTAATAAAGACCCTGATGCATGGCCGGATCAAATGTGAAAGCCTGACGGCTCTCAAGATAGTAGCCGCTGTCACACCAGGGAACTTTGTCGGCACCATCCGGCACAACGACATTTTTACCGCGGTTGACCCTCACGCTCACCTCGGGATCGCCGAGCAGGGCTTCGGCAAGTCCGTCAAAGTCGCATGAAAATCCCTCGGGAAGTTTTTTGTCGCTCATTGTCAGAATATGCGGTTGCGTAGCCATGTCTCAAGCTCACCGGTCCAGGCGCGCTTGTATATGAAGTTGTCGCGGAAGCCCCAGCCGTGACCTCCGGTAGGGTAGATATGGAGTGAGAACGGCACTTTGGCTGCCGACAGGGCCGATGCGTAGCGCAACGAGTTTTCCACCGGCACGGTGCGGTCGTCGGCGCTTGCCATTATGAACGCCTGCGGAGTGCGCTCGGTGACCTGCAGTTCCATCGAGCGCGACGCTATATCCTCGGCGGTATGCTCCTTGCCGAGAAGATTGTCGCGTGAACCGGCGTGGGTAATGGCCGGATCAAACGATATGACTGGGTAGAACAGTATCTGAAAGTCAGGACGCATGCTTTCGTCGTCCCATAGATTGGCTGCCGAGGCGGCGAGATGGCCTCCCGCCGATGCTCCCATGACACCTATCTTATCCGGATTGATGCCCCATTCTGCCGCATGTCCGCGCACAAGACTGATGGCGCGCAGCACATCGCTCAGCGGCACCTCGCGGTGGCCGTTGGGCATACGGTATTTAAGCACACAGTAGGTTATGCCCATGGAGTTCATCCAGTCGGCCATGCTTGTACCCTCATGCGCCATTGCCAGGTGTGCGTATCCTCCGCCGGGGCATGCCACAATGGCCACGCCGTTAGGCTTCGACGGACGGAATATCATCAGCTCGGCAGTGACGGATGAACGCACGCGGCCGTTGGTTACCACCTCTTTGGAGGGATCAAGACCGCTGTCATTAGGAGCGCCGTCGGGCCACAAGGGGATTATCTCGGGATTATCCTGAGCTGAAGCCACGGAGGCCAGCAATACCGTCAATAGCAGAAATAGTCGTATCATGGAGTTATAAATGATTAATTTACTACAAACTTACGAAAAAACTCCGAAGAATCATTAACTTTGTATATTGTGTTATTCTACACTCATTATCATGATTAACTGCTGCCTCTTTACTGCCGCACTTGCGGTAACATCACTATTATCATTACAGAGTTGCAAAAGCCGCAATACTGACAGCGCTGTCGTTGAGCCTGAACGCGTCATAGCCTTTCCCGGAGCCGAGGGTTTCGGACGCTATGCCTCGGGAGGACGCGGAGGCGATGTGTACCATGTCACCACTCTTGAGGACGGAATGCAGCCCGGTACTCTGCGTCATGCGGTGATGCAGCACGGGCCTCGTACAGTCGTATTTGACGTTGCTGGAACGATATTTCTGGACAGGCCGCTGCGCATCACCGAGGGTGATCTCACTATCGCTGGGCAGACCGCTCCGGGCGACGGTATCTGTATAGCCCGGCATCCGGTGGTGCTGAAAGGCGACAACACTATCGTGCGTTATCTGCGTATGCGTGTCGGCAACGACAGCGGAAGGAGCTATGACGGTCTCGGCGGTACCGACTTCCGCAATATCATCGTGGATCACTGCTCGGTGAGCTGGAGTGTCGACGAATGCTGCGGCCTGTACGGCGGTGATGATTTTACCGTGCAATGGTGCATATTTTCCGAAGCTTTGCGTGATGCCGGTCATGAAAAGGGCGGTTCCCACGGTTATGGAGCGATATTCGGCGGTGCCCACGCCTCGTACCATCACAATCTGCTGGCCCATGCCGAGAGCCGTATGCCCCGCCTTGGTCCGCGTCCGGGCACTCAGGAACGCGAGCACCTCGACGTGCGCAACAATGTGATTTACAACTGGGCCGGTGGAGGATGCTATGGCGGCGAAGGCATGAAAGTGAATATCGTCAACAATTATTATAAACCCGGACCCGCAACACCCCTCGATGAGGAGGTAAGCTACCGTATAGCCTCGCCGGGAGTGCGCACTACCGAATATGTGACCGGACGTGACGGCCGCCCGAATGCTTGGAAACCGATGGAGCATGTGTGGGGACGCTATTATGTCGACGGCAATGTGATCGAGGGCAACGATGAGGTGACTGCCGACAACTGGACCAAGGGAATCCTCGCGCAGATACACAATGAGTATTGCGACAACACGTTCAATGACTCGGTGGCACGCGAGATACGCCTCGACAGCCCGCTTGATGCCGATGTCATCACCACCCACACTGCCGGTGAGGCCTTTGACCTCGTGCTTGCCTCGGCAGGTTGTTCGAAGGTGCGTGATGCCATAGACCGCCGCATTGTCGAGGAAACGCGCACCGGCACGGCGACATTTCGTGGTAGCCGCGCTGCTGATGCCGAACGTTATCCAGGCTTTATCGACACTCACTATGATGTCATGCCGGAGGGAGCCACATCGCCCTGGCCCGAACTGACCGACGGCGGCACCGACATGACGCTGCTTGTCGACAGCGACGGTGACGGCATGCCTGATGTGTGGGAGCGCGCCAACGGACTTGATCCTGCCGATCCTGCCGATGGCCGTAAGGTGACCCTAAGCAAAGAGGGCTTTACCAATCTGGAAGTGTATCTCAATAGTCTTGTACCGCAAGAGGGCAATATATGAGGAGAGCAGTCCTACTGAATGAACCGGTCATCTGGGGCCGCACCTCAAATATAATATCGGTGGTGCTGATCCTGGTTTTTCTGGCCTTGTTGATCTGTCTGCCACTGCCGCCCTACGTGCGTATGGTGCTGTTTTGCGTCGTGGCGATTGCAATTATTCCCGCGATGTACTACGCTCCCATGTGCCTTACCCTGACCAGCCGTGTGCTGGGTATACGCCGGCTCATTACCACACGCCGCATCGAGGTGCGTGACATCGTGGATGTAAAGCGGTGCGAGCCCTCGTCGATAGGGTATAAGGTATGCGGCAGCGGCGGTTTCCTCGGATACTGCGGCTGGTGGCGCAGCTATACCGAGGGTACATACTTCTCTTACGTGGGGCGTTATGACCAGGCTTTCTTTATTGAGCTTAAGTCAGGACGCAAGTACCTGTTAAGCTGCCGCAACTCATCCTCCATGATGGAGGCGATAAAACGTTTGATCTCTAAACCTAACTGACAATATGATAAAAAAACTATTAATCTCTGCCACTGTATTTTCCCAGGCATTGTCAATGTCGGCTCAGCTTATCGACTTTGACTTTCCCGGACGTAATACATCGGAAGTCACGGAGCCGAATTATATTCCGTGGCCGGTCAACCGTGTGACCAAGGAATCGAAGACTCTTGATAACGGCGTCACAATCACTGTAAGTGCCGGCGGCGCTGCCAACGGACTGAACTCCAACTGGAGCAAGCAGTCGGTACAGGCCGGTCTGAAACTGTTTGGTGACGGTGTTTTTGCCTGCGTCCTTGACGAAAGCAACAACTGGAACAAGGTTGAGGATGCTGCGACTGAACTCATTGTAACTATCGAGGGCCTGACTCCCGGCGCTCACTCTGTGCTGGCTTATCACCTTAATACGGATAAAGGCCAGACATTGCCTCCGATCGAAGTCGAGGTTGACGGCGTGGTGAAGCAGACCGGTGTGGCCTACACCACCAATGCCGACAATCTGAAGGCTGCCGACGTCGGAAGATCGTATGTCGAGTTTGATGTCACCGAAGGTGTGCCCGTAGTGATCAAGTATCGCAGTGTGCCTGTGTCGGGTACAACTTATTCGACAACATGCGTGATGGTCAATGGCTTGGAATTTGACGTAAATCCTTACGGAGTCCTTGATGAATTCCCGGTCAACCATGACTTCCACACCGATGCCGACAACGGTACTGTGAATTTCAGTTGGACCGGTGCCGATATCGCTGTAAATCATAAGCTCGTATATGGTACTGACTCTGTTGCCGTGGCCGGTGCCACCACTTACCAGTACGAAGGCAAGGCTCCTGAATTTTCGGCCGATGGTTTCTCCCCGCTCGTGCGCTACTGGTGGCGTGTCGATGAAGTCGACAGTGACGGTAAGGTGTACAAGGGCAAGGTGATGACCTTCCAGCCCCGTCGACTCGCATTCCCCGGTGCCGAAGGTTACGGACGCTTTGCGATAGGCGGCCGTGGCGGTGTTGTCTATCATGTGACATCGCTTGCCGACGACGGACAGCCCGGTACTTTGCGCTACGGCGTCGAGAAGGTTCAGGGCCCGCGCACCATCGTGTTTGATGTGTCAGGTATAATTACTCTTGAGCAGCGCCTTGTTGTAAGCGATAAATATGTCACCATTGCCGGACAGACTGCCCCGGGACGCGGTATATTGCTCCGCAGCAAGGCATTCGGTATGCAGAGCGACGGTATTACCCGCTTCATGCGTCTCTATCTCGGCGGTGCCGATGACTGGAATGACTCGATGGAGGGTAACCCGAATACATCCGACGGCATGGGCATGTCGGGCAACGATCATTCTATCATGGATCACTGCTCCATCGCCTGGACTATCGACGAGGGCTTCTCGTCGCGCAATGCCCGCAACATGACCCTTCAGCACACCATGATCAGCGAGGCGCTCAATTATGCCGGACACGCTACTCAGTATGAGCGTCAGGGCAAACATGTGTCTCACGGCTATGCTGCCACAATCGGCGGCGGTGAGATGGGCAGTCAGGCCGGTTCATATCATCATAATCTGCTTGCCCACTGCGAAGGCCGTAATTGGAGTCTGTCAGGCGGTCTTGACGGAGCCGGCTATTATGACGGACATCATGATGTTTTCAACAACGTGGTCTATAACTGGGGCAGCCGTGCTGCCGATGGCGGTACTCATGAGCTCAACTTTGTCAACAACTATTATAAGATGGGCCCGGCTACTTCTCAGAAATATCTGCTCCGTCATCAGTTTGAGGGTACCGGAAAGGGTACGCAGAGCGGTTATTCAAGCGGTAATATCCGCGAGGAGATTAATGGCACAAAGACTCAGGATAAACAGGACGTTACTTACCGTCACGAAGTTTCAGGCGGTCAGACACTCGACTGGGAGCCCTGGAGCGATAAGCCTTTCTTCCCCAGCTATGCGGTAATCGAGAGTGCTGAAGCTGCCTTCCGCAATGTGCTCAGTGATGTAGGCTGCAATATGCCTGAGATAAATAATCACGACTCGCGTGTGATCAAGGAGACGCTCGAAGGTACTACGTCTACCGTAGGACGCTATACCAATAAGAAAGGACTTCCTGACTGCGAGAGTGATGCCGGTGGCTTCAAGTCGCTTAACATGACCGAGGAGCAACGTGCGACGGGCTGGGACACCGATGGTGACGGTATTCCCGACTGGTTTGAGCAGCTGACAGGAACCGACCCGAATATTGCCAACAATAATGAAGACCGCAACGGTGATTACTATACCGACCTCGAGGAGTATCTTAACTGGATCGCCGTACCTAACTATCGTATCGATGGCGCCCTTGAAGTGACACTTGCTCCGCTGTTTGCCGGTTACACCGCTCCCGCTTATGCAGTCGAGCAGACTCCTGATGGTGTCGCCGCCAAGATATCTGACGGTGTGCTTACAGTGACTCCGTCGGAGAGCGCTCCGAAGATGTTTACGGTAAAGGTCAAGGGTTCTCAGGATGGAGTAGATCTCATCCGTCCGCTTAACTTCGCCTATGCCGGCGGAGCGTCGGGAATTATCAACGTGATCGATGACGAGACTGAGGATACCGATGCACCCATGTATGATCTGCTCGGCCGCCGCGTCACCAACCCGACCCCCGGCATCTACCTCCGCTCCGGCAAGAAAATCGTAATTCGTTAAACCCACTTCCGGAATAATCCCATTAGCCGGGCATACCGAGTTTATCGGTGTGCCCGGCTTTGTGTTATCAGTAGGTAGGGTTGGTACAGGTCACTTGGTCTTCAGGCAGATGTCGGATCAGTCCATAGCGTTGTATTGGGAACTATTAAGGGGCCAATGTAAAAAGTATGTTGTTACAAAAATTGCTGGCATGACAATGGCTCCAGGTATGTTGCGCTCCGCTGGAGCGCCAATTTTGATGGTTGGACATCGTACCTGGGGTTGCGCCCCGCTCTGCGGAGCTTACCCCAGGCTCTGCCTCTTTAGGCGCTATGCGCCTGGATTGCCGCGAATGCGGCTACTACGGTGCATCGCACCGTTAGAACGATAGCCTCGGGTAAGCGCTGCGTCAGCTGCGCGCAACCCGAGGTAAACACCCATCCCACTAATCCGCGCTCTGTAGGAGCGCTACTGAGCATCCTGTCGCGCACTAACGGGGCGCATGATTGCGAGTGTAAACATTGTAGCCCCGGGTAAGTGCTTACCCGGGGCTACTTGTGTGGTGGCGCCATGCGCCAAACTTTGCCGCTAAAGCGGCGTGATTACGTATCGCTTAACGTTGGCTTCAGCCTTTCAGAATGAAATTACAGGGCCTCCTGTTGGGTTGGACGGGGGAGGAGTTGGCTGTACGGGCTGAGCCGGCTGCATCTGCGGTGATGAGGATGAGTTGAGGGTCTTTACATGCTCACGCATCGTCACGGTCACCTCCTTGCTGCGGTTGTAGGTGGGCGTACGCTCGATGATGTCGATTGAGCGGTCATCATCCATTTGCATCGGCAGGAGCACTATGTAACGTGATTTGGCCTTGTCGTCGCGCATCTTGGCGGCAGCTTCCTTACCATAGTCGGCGGTGATGTCATAATTGTCAGTGGCCTGTTCCTTGTTCTTCCCGGGGAAGAGTATCGGACCAGATGCCGGCTGCTTGCCTCCTGCCTTGTTGAGCGAGAGCTCGAATCCGGCGGCCAGAATGGTGATCTTCACCTTGTCGCCAAGCTTGCGGTCAAATGCGGCACCCCAGATCACATCCACATCGGTGTCGATCGAGTTGATGAACGTGGTCAGCTCATCGGTCTCGCCTGCGGTGATAGGATGCTCGGCATCAGGATCGAAGTAAAGGTTGAAAAGCAGCTTCTTTGAGGTCATGATGTCGGTGTCGCGCAGAAGCGGTGATTTCAGCGCGTCCTCGATGGCTTTGGTCACGCGGTTTTCGCCCTCACCGTAACCGGTCGATATGATTGACGCACCACCGTTGCGGAGCGTTGTGTCCACGTCGTGGTAGTCAAGATTGATCTTACCCTGGCTTGTGATGAGCTCCGAGATGCTTCGTGCAGCCGTGGCAAGAGTATCATCGGCCTTGTCAAACGCATTGACAAACGTATAGTCAGGATAGATGTCACTCAGACGCTGGTTGTTGATCACGAGCAGTGCGTCGACATATTTCTTCATTTCCTCCACACCGGCGAGCGCCTTGACAATCTTGCGCTTGCCTTCGAAAAGGAACGGTATGGTGACAATGCCCACCGTAAGCAGGCCGCGTTCACGTGCTATGCGGGCCACGACGGGAGCCGCACCGGTACCGGTACCACCACCCATACCGCCGGTGATAAACACCATGCGGGTAGTGTCGTTGAAAAGCTCGTCAATCTTGTCGGCTGACTCCTCGGCAGCCTGTTTGGCGACTTCAGGTTTGTTGCCGGCACCGAGACCATTGCCGATGCCGACCTTGACCGGCACGCTGAGCCCGTTGAGCTGCTGACGGTCAGTATTGAGTATCACGTAGGCCACGTTCTCGATGTCCTGGTGATACATATATTCGACGGCGTTACATCCGCCGCCGCCTACACCGATTACCTTTATGATGCAGTCCATTGTCGGAGAGTCATTACGGAAGCCGGCCTCGGCCATAGGGGGTATCTTATCTTCTTCCATTATCATTCAGGATTAATCGTTATCATCATCGTCGCTTTCATCGTCAAATACATCGGCGATCTTTTTGCCGATCTGGTGCCACCATTTTGCCGATTTCTCGACAGCGGGACCGGCCACCTGTTTCTTTTCCTTCTTTTTGTTTTTACGAGGTTCCGGACCGGGGCCGTCGGTTTCGGCATAGGGATCAACCTCGGGCTTTGCAGGTGCCGGAGCATCCATACATTCTACCGGATTGTTCTTGGCCACGGTATTCAGCAATGCGACTATGTCAAGCATCTCGAAGCCCTGCAGACGCGGGTCGGTGATGCGGATTGTGTTGGGTAGATTGCCGAGACGCACCTTGAGCTCGCTCTGCTTGGCCAGCAGCTCGGTGAAGCCTTTCAGCTTGGCACCCGAACCCACGATGATTATGCCGCCGCCGAGATCAGCCGGTTTGTAGCCGGCGTATTTGATCTGCTCTATGATGTTGGCGGCAATCTCGCCGGCACGTGCGCGGATATAGTTGTTGACCTCGTCGGCATCGCCGTCAAAGTCATGCTTGCGGTAGTTGGTCTCGATGTTGATGGCGTCACCTATGGCACGCTTGATCTCTTCGGCGCGGTCCTCGGTAAACTGGAGCGACATCACGTCACGGGTGATGTTGCGCGAACCGAGCGGTATGGTGGCAAGGTAACGCAGGGTACCCTTCTTGTAGATCGAGCATGTCGTGGTCTCGGCACCGAAGTCAACGAGCATACAGCCGAGCATCTTTTCATCGCCTGACAGGACGAGATTGGCTATCGCTATCTGACGTACATAGCGCCCCTTCACACTTATATCCTGCAGCTTTCCGAGGGCTACATCGATATTGCGGAGCACCTTGGGCTTGCAGATTATGAGATTGATGTCGGCCACAATGCTCTTGCCATAGTTGCCGGCAGGATTTCCTACTTCAAGATTATCGACCACAAATCCGCGCGGAAGCACCTCGACAACAGTGCGCTCCGACAGACCGCTCATCTTAGCCTCCTCCTTCATCTGCTCGATGATGCTGGCTGTGATCTCGGTCTCGTCATTGTACTGACGTACAACCTCGCGTGATACCGACATGGTAGAGCGGCCGCCTACGGCCACATACATGCCTTTGATCTTGCGCGGCGATACGGAGTTGTTGTTTTCGAGACGTTTTATTAGTAGCCTGACACGGTTGCTGAGTTCGTCCACATTCTGGATTGCTCCGTAGCGCACCACATCGACGGCGTTTTCCTCCTCGATGGCAAGCAGCGTCATCACGCCGTTGTCATCGACCGAGCCTACGGCGGCACGTATATGCGAGCTGCCGATTTCGAGTCCTACTATATATTTATGGTCCATGAGGATTATGAGTATTTCAGAGTTAGGAGATTATTATTGATTTTTCGGGGTATCTACCATCATAGTGCCGATATCCGGTATCTCACGTTCAGCCTCGATGTCGATAGGTGACACAGCCTGATGCAGCCGCTTGTGACGCTTGGTGGCGACAAGCTGTCCGTGCCATTTCACCGACAAGGTATCGTAGTATTCCCACCCCTTGACAGGAAGGATCTCGCGGTAGGCGCGGCGCAGGCGGTAAAACTTGCTGTCGAGCGCCGTCATGTCGCCGAGATTGATGACATGGCCGTGGATCATCGGGATAAGCACGATATCGCCGTTTCTGTCGACCTTTATGTGGGTGATGAGCGTGGACCAGGTTGAGTCGTTGGAAATGTAGTTGACCAGCGGCAGAAGATCAGTTGCCGGACGTCCGGGGGTGAAATTGCCCGATATTACCGGAACATTGCAGTGGTAGCGGGCGTCGGCCGAGATGCGTTTGCCGGCACGGTTGATGTAATATGAGCTGTTGCTGTCAAATACACGTACCACCGGTTCGAGAGGCGTCACCTTTATGTGGATACATCCGTCAGTGGTGACGTAACACTTTACACGCTCTATCTTGTCGATAGCGCCGAGCATGCGTTCGATACTGTCGGTGTCGATGGCATGCAGACGCATGTTGACGGCCTGGGCAGGCAGATCGCCGAGTTCGCGGCGTATCTCGCGCGGAGTCACGAATGTCGATTTTATGCTGTCGACGGTGATTCCTTTACACAGTTCGGCGGCTGCCTGATTACGTGACCAGGCCACGGCCACGATAACGTAGCCTAACAGGAGTACCGAAACTATGATGCGCACCGCTTTCATGCTTTCTCGCTGACGATATTTACTATTTCTGGTAAGTAATTGTTGATGTCGCCCGCACCGGCTGTCAATAAGATTTCAAAGTTACAATTTTTTATTGTCTTTATCAAATCCTGCTTGGCAATCATTACTTTGGACGGTGATGTGATGCGGTCGAATATAAGCTGCGAACTTACCCCGGGAATCGGCTCCTCGCGTGCGGGATAGATGTCGAGCAGTATCACCTCGTCAGCCAGTGAAAGGGCTTCGGCAAACTCCGGAGCGAAATCCTGTGTACGCGAGTACAGATGAGGCTGAAAGGCCACCGTCAGTCTGCGGCCCGGATAAAGGGCTTTGACCGAACGTATGGAGGCTTTGAGTTCATCGGGATGATGGGCATAGTCATCGATGATGGCACGCACCGGATCACTCTCTTTGAGCCAGAACTCAAAACGGCGCTTGGGTCCCATGAACGAAGCCATGGCCTTGCGGGCGCTTTCGGGTTCCAACGCTCCCGTGAGCGAACATGCTGCCAGTGCCGCCACGGCATTGTCAATGTTTATTTCAACAGGCACACCGAGTGTGATGCCGTCGATGCGGGTGTCGGGACCGACGAAGTCGAAGGTGATGGAACCGTCGGCGTGTACTATGTTTTCGGCATGAAAGTCACCTGATTCGCGTGAGTAAGTGTACACTTTTACGTCATCGCCGGGACGCGGTTTCAGTTTCAGGCCTTCGTGAACTATCAGTGCGCCGCCGGGCTGGATAAGCTCGGTGAAGTGCGCGAAGCTTTCCAGATAGGCCTCCTCGGTGCCGTATATGTCGAGATGGTCGGGATCGGTGGCCGTGATTACGGCTATATAGGGCGACAGATGGTGGAACGAGCGGTCATACTCGTCGGCCTCGATGACCGAATAGGGTGATGTGGCGCTCAGCAGCAGGTTGCTGCCGTAGTTGCGCAGCACTCCGCCCAAAAATGCGTTGCATCCTACGCTGCAGGTGTTGAGCACATGTGCCGCCATTGATGACGTGGTGGTCTTGCCGTGTGTACCGGCAAAGCATATACCCTTGCTTGCGCGGGTGATGTCACCGAGCACCTTGGCCCTCTTGACAACCTCATAACCATGATCGCGGAAATAGCGCAGCTGGGGATGAGAATCGGGGAGAGCCGGTGTGTAGATTACCTGCACGCTTTCTGGACAGTCACGGAAATCGGCGGGAATAGCGTCGACCGAGTCATCATAGGTGATCTCCACACCCTCCGACTCCAGTGCGGAGGTGAGTTCGGTGGGAGTACGGTCATATCCGGCCACACGCATTCCGCGTGACAGGAAATAGCGCTCGAGAGCAGCCATGCCTATGCCCCCGGCTCCGGCGAAGTATATTTTATCAGGAGTTTTCATTGCTTCTTTTTGTCGAGTATCGAGTAGATAGTGTCAACAATTTTTTCATCGGCGTCGGTGAGGGCCATCTTGCGGATATTCTCGCTCAGCTGTTGGCACTTTTCCTCATCCTTGAGCAGTTTCATTATCTCGCGGCCAAGTGTGTCGGGTGCGTCGGCATCGAGTATCATCACCGCGGCATCGTTGCTTGCGAGCGCCTCGGCATTCTTACGCTGATGATCCTCGGCCACGTTGGGCGACGGTACGAGTATCACCGGTTTGCCGAGAAGCTGCAGCTCCGATATAGTGCCTGCTCCGGCGCGTGACACTACTACATCAGCGGCGCGGTAGGCGAGATCCATGCGCGATATGAACGGCATGGCCTTGAC
>CAZIPQ010000009.1:2464-15118 GCA_964541165.1 uncultured Muribaculum sp. | reverse complement strand
CATCAGCGGCGCGGTAGGCGAGATCCATGCGCGATATGAACGGCATGGCCTTGACCACGTTGTTGTATTTGTCGGCGATGCGGGCACACTCGTTAGCATACAGCTTGCCGGTCTGCCACAGCACATAGCCGCCTGACTTCTCTATCTTGTTGAAGGCCTTGGCGATGCTTTCGTTGAGAGTTCGTGCGCCGAGTGATCCTCCTATCACGAGCACCAGTTTGCGATGGGGCGGCACACCGAGCTGACGGCGCGCCTCCTCGCGGGTGATGTCGGCGTCGAGGATTGATGAACGCACCGGGTTGCCGGTGAGCTTTATTGTCTCCGCCGGGAAAAAGCGGTCCATCCCCTGATAGGCTACGCAGATCGCATCGGCTTTCTTGGCCAGCAGCTTATTTGTCACGCCGGCATAAGAATTCTGCTCCTGAAGCAGGGTGGGAACACCGTTTTTCTGGGCTTCCTTAAGCATAGGGCCGCTGGCATATCCGCCAACACCCACGGCGATGTCGGGATTGAAGTCTTTAAGTATCTTCTTGGCCAGTCGCATGCTTTTCCACAGTTTCCACAATACCTTGACGTTGCGGAGCAGATGCTTGCGGTCGAAACCGGCCACCGGCAGTCCTACGATCTCATAACCGGCAGCGGGGACACGTTCCATTTCCATGCGTCCCTCGGCGCCTACAAAAAGGATTTCTGTTTCAGGATCGCGGCGACGCAGCGCATTGGCTATTGACACGGCGGGAAATATATGTCCGCCTGTGCCGCCTCCGCTTATGAGTACTTTATAGTGTTTCTTTTCAGTCATTTGCAAGTAAGTTAAAATTGTACCGGATTAGTGGCACGCATATCCTCGGGAAGTCCCGAAAGTTCCTCCTTGACAGCCTGCTTCGTACCGTTCTGCACCGCCGAGCGGCTTACGCTCAGCATGGCGCCGAAGGCGATGGCCGTGACAAGGATCGATGTACCACCCTTGGAAATGAGCGGTAGCGGTTGCCCCGACACCGGGAATGTGCCCGTGGTGATGGCCATGTGGAACAATGCCTGAAGCACTATCATTACCGCCAGTCCCATGACCAGGAGTACCGGGAAGGCCCTGTGGCACTTCCTCGCTATGACGCCGGCTCGGGCCAGAAGGGCGAGGTATATGAGCATCAGCGATGCCCCGCCTACGAATCCGGTCTCCTCCAGTATGATTGCATATATGTAGTCAGAGAATGCGAGTGGCAATCGGGCTGTCTCACGCGAGTTGCCGGGCATCACTCCGAACAGACCGCCGTTGGCCTGGGCCATGTAAGAATACATCTCCTGGCGGTTGGTGGCTGTAATCTCTTCCTCGTATTTCGGAGTGGAGGTCATGAAGCGGTCAAGGCGTGCCTTCCAGGTGCCTCCGCGTTCGGCCTTGTCATTGGGATCGACCATGGAGACAGTTTCTTTATTTACTGCAGCATCATCCGCCTTGCTCGGTTTTAGCATCAGGGCGGCAAACGCTATCACGGCGTAGACTCCCAGTACTGCACAGAATTTCTTCAGCTCAGTGCCGCCGATAAGCATCATGGCAAGACTTATCGACATCAGCAGGATAGTATTGGTAAGACCTTGCTTGAACAGCACCGCGCCAAAGAGCAACACGACTCCCGCCGACATATAGATGCCGCGGTTGACGACTCCCACCCCTTTGGGCTTCTGGGAGCGTGCCATTATCTTGGCTATCACAAGCACGGCCGACAGCTTTATGAATTCCGACGGTTGCAGCGTGAAGCCTGGCAGCGTGATGTGACGTCGGGCTCCGTTGACTATCTCGCCAAACAGACTCACATAAATCATGGCTCCGACGCTTAGGATGGCAATTACCCATGCCAGGCCGAAGAAATATTTGTAGTGGATGCGTTCAAGGCTCCACACTATCATGCCGGCGATGCCGAGCATGATGCAGTGGCGCAGTATCGGGCCATATACGCCTGCGGCAGCCACTTCGCGGCTTGACGCACTGTAAAGCTCGATTATCGATACAAAACAGAGCAGTACAAAGATGCCCCAGATCGACTTGTCGCCGTGGCGGCGCAACGGTATTGCGCTTGGCTGAGGTGCGGGAGCCGGTTGTGGTGCTTCAGTATGTACACCTCCTGCCGGTGTGGCGGGAGCTGCGGTACCAAATAGTAGTTCGTTATCGTTCATTAGGAGAAAGCGGTCATTATAAGGTCATTTCATCATTTTGCGTACGGCGTCCTTGAACTGGCGTCCACGGTCCTCGTAGCTCTTGAACAGGTCAAAGCTGGCGCAGCACGGCGACAGCAGCACTGTGTCGCCTTCACGGGCAACCTTGCGGCAGGTGGCCACGGCATCCTCCAGCGAGTGGGTGTCATAGATGGCCGGGACTTTGCCGGTGAAAAATTCGAGCAACTTTTCGTTGTGGGCACCCATGCACACGATGGCGCTTACCTTCTCGCGTACAAGCGGCTCGATCTCGGTGTAGTCGTTGCCCTTGTCCTTGCCGCCGAGTATCAGCACCACTCCCTTGGGCATGCTTTCGAGAGCATACCAGCATGAGTTGACATTGGTGGCTTTTGAGTCGTTGATGTAGCGTACGCCGTCTATGGTGGCTACAGGCTCAAGGCGGTGTTCCACTCCCTCGAAATTCTCGAGTGAGCGACGTATATCCTCTTTCTTTATGTCAAGCAGGCATGCCGACAGGCCGGCGGCCATTGAATTGTACAGATTGTGCAGTCCCTTGAGCGACAGATCGGCACGCGGCATCGAGAACGAGGTGGCGGGAGTGTGCATCTCCAGCAGTCCGTCATTGTCGATATATGCCTTGGATCCGGGCTCCTGATGCTCGCTGAACGGGTACAGGCATGCCTCGGTGGATATCTGACGCAGCTGAGCCATTATGACTGGATCATCCTGCCAGAATATGAAGGCATCCTCCGGAGTCTGGTTGCGTATGATGCGGAACTTGGCGTTGATATAGTTTTCCATCTTGTACTCGTAACGGTCAAGATGATCGGGGGTGATGTTGAGCATGACGGCTATGTTGGCCTTGAAGTCATACATGTTTTCAAGCTGGAAGCTGCTCAGCTCGATTACATATACATCGTGCTCCTCGCGTGCCACCTGAAGCGCCAGGCTCTTGCCTACATTGCCTGCAAGACCTACGTTGATGCCGGCCTCCTTGAGTATGTGATATGTAAGAAGTGTAGTGGTAGTCTTGCCGTTGCTGCCGGTTATACATACCATCTTCGCCTTGGTGTAACGGCCGGCAAACTCGATCTCCGATATCACCGGTATCCCTTTTGCCGCTACTTTCAGCATTATGGGTGTGGTGGGGGCGATGCCGGGGCTTTTTACGATCTCGTCGGCGTTGAGGATGAGGTCATCCGTGTGACCCCCCTCTTCATAGGGTATCGCTTCCTGATCAAGGATCGCCTTATAATTAGGGGCGAGATGGCCGAAGTCGCTCAGAAATACATCCATTCCTTTGTCCTTGGCAAGGATGGCTGCTCCTACTCCGCTCTCTCCGCCTCCGAGTATTACTATGCGTTTTGTCATATATTGTTACGGGTATATATTTGTGTGAATTATCGTATTTTGAGTGTCACGAATGTGATGGCGGCCAGCATCAGTCCGATGATCCAGAAGCGGGTCACTATCTTTGGCTCCGGGATGCCGCGTGACGGCTTGTTCAGGAGTACTCCCGAGCCGGCGGTCGCATCTTTCTGGTAGTGGTGATGCAGCGGTGTCATCTTGAATACTCGCCGGCCCTCACCGTATTTGCGTTTGGTGTACTTGAAATAGGCCACCTGAATGATCACCGACAGATCCTCGATGAAGAAGATGGCGCAAAGCACCGGCAACAGCAGTTCCTTGCGGATAAGTATCGCAAACACGGCTATGATGCCGCCAAGCGTGAGGCTGCCGGTGTCGCCCATAAATACCTGGGCGGGATATGCGTTGTACCACAGGAAGCCGACAAGCGCCCCGATGAAAGCGGCCATGAACACAACCAGTTCTTCCGACCCCGGTATATACATTATATTAAGGTAGGACGAGTAGATGACGTTGGCACCGAGATAGGCCATGATGGCGAGCGCAGTGCCTATTATGGCCGAGGTGCCTGTGGCAAGCCCGTCAAGTCCGTCGGTAAGGTTGGCGCCGTTGGAGGTAGCCGTTACTACAAAAATCACCACTGCGATGAAAAGTATCCAGCCGCCGGTAGTCGCATAGTCGCCCATCCAGCGGGTAAATGAGGTGTAGTCGAAGTTGTGGTTTTTAACGAACGGTATGGTGGTCTGCGGGGTCTTGACCTCCTCCACGCTGTACACGATAGTCGTCTCGTCGGGGTTGTCGGAGGGAACCTCCACATTGTTGCGCATCACGATAGCGGGGCTCAGCATCATGGTGAGGCCTACGATGAGGCCGAGACCTACCTGACCCACTACCTTGAATTTGCCCTTTAGGCCATCCTTGTCGTGACGCGCCACCTTGATGTAGTCGTCAAGAAAACCGAGCGTGCCGAGCCAGAGTGTAGCTACGATCATCAGCAGCATGTACACGTTGGACAGATTGCCTACGAGCAGACACGGCACGAGGATCGACATGATGATGATGACGCCACCCATCGTTGGGGTGCCTGTCTTTTTCATCTGTCCCTCAAGTCCGAGATCGCGCACGATCTCGCCCACCTGCATAAGCTGCAGGCGTTCTATGATGCGGCGTCCGAACACGATCGCAATGAACAGTGCCAGTACGAAGGCTGCTCCCGAACGCACCGTGATGTAGTCCATCAGGCGTGCTCCGGGCACTCCGTAATTTTCAAGTAATTTAAACAGTGAGTATAACATGATTGATCGCTGCTGTTGTTAGTTCGGGTTATAATTCGGCGGCAAAGACCTCTTTCACCACCTCGCGGTCATCAAAGTGGTGTTTGACACCCTGAATCTCCTGATAGTCCTCGTGTCCCTTGCCGGCTATCAGGATCACGTCGCCCGATGTGGCGAGGGCTGCCGCGGTGCGTATGGCTTCGCGGCGGTCGGCGATGCTGATGGTCTTTTTGCGTCCTTCGGTGTCAAGACCGGCCTCCATGTCATGCAGTATCTCGACAGGATCCTCGAAGCGGGGATTGTCGGAAGTCAGGATAAGGCGGTCGCTGCGCAGTGAGGCCTCCTTGGCCATGATGGGGCGTTTGCCCTTGTCGCGGTTACCGCCGGCACCTACTACTGTGATTATCGAGCCGCGGTTGCCTATCACTTCGCGTATAGCCTGAAGTACGTTGACAACGGCGTCGGGTGTGTGGGCATAGTCCACGATCGCTGTATAGCCTTTGGGCGAGTGGAAAGCCTGGAAACGTCCGGCCACAGGAACGAGGCGGCTCATGTTTACAAGGATATCCTCAAGCGGCCAGCCGAGCAATACTGACGCACCATATACGGCAGTCAGGTTGTAGGCGTTGAATTTGCCGGTGAACAGCACCTCTACCTCGCGGCCGTTGAAGGTCATTGATGTTCCGTCAAGGCGGCTTTCGATCACGCGGCCCATGAAGTCAGCCTGGGTGCGCAGCGAGTAAGTGTACTTCTTTGCCAGAGTGTTCTGAAGCATCACCATGCCAGCCTTGTCATCAAGATTGGTCAGCGCGAAGGCTGATGAGGGCAGATCGTCGAAGAATGATTTCTTGGCGGCAAGATATGCTTCGACTGTCTTGTGGTAGTCAAGGTGGTCACGGGTAAGATTGCTGAAGATGGCACCGGTGAAATGCAGTCCTGAGATACGGTGCTGGTGGGCGGCGTGTGAGCTTACCTCCATTGAGGCATAGTCACATCCGGCCTCCACCATGCGGTGCAGAAGTGCGTTGATGGTCAGCGGGTCGGGAGTAGTCTGGTTGGTGGGTATCGCCTCATCCTCTATATAGTTGCATACGGTTGACAGCAGACCGGCCTTGTAGCCCATGAGTCTTGCCATCTCGTAGATAAGGGTGGCTGTGGTGGTCTTGCCGTTAGTACCGGTCACGCCTACAAGACTGAGTTTGCGTGAAGGATTGTCATACCACTCCGATGCAAGGAAGCCGAGTGCCACGGCCGAATTTGACACCTTTATATATGTGATCGATGATTCAAGAAATTCGGGTAGCTCCTCACATACGATTGCGGCCACACCGCTGTATTGCAGCAGGGGGATGAATGAGTGTCCGTCGACATTGGTGCCGCGCACGGCTACAAAGAGCGCGCCCTTGGTCACCTTACGTGAGTCGCTTACCACATCGGTTATGACCTTGTCGGTCGATCCGATAATTTCATCGGTTATAATGGCCGAAATGAGGGTTGACAGTGATTTCATAATCAGTATTGGGGGGATTGGTTAATTTTCTATTGTGCGAGGGTGAGGAGTACCTTGGTGCCGGGAGCAAACTTGGAGCCGGGCGACACTGACTGGGCCACCACATAGCCCGATCCGTGGAAAGTCACGTTGGCTCCGGCTACCTCCAGCAGATTGATGGCATCGCGCAGTGAGTGGCCGATTACGTTAGGCATTCCCTTGTGCTCCTCGCTGCTGTTTTTCTCGGGGAAATAGCGGTAGCCTACGAAGTCAAGGCCTTTGCGCAGATGCTCTACGCTTCCTCCGGGCTGCGATGCGTAGAGTGTGGGTTTGGTGAGTTTATGCTCTCCGTCACGGTAATCCGATGTGTTGTCAAGCATGCCGCGTGAGTACATCTTCAGGGCTATGTTCTTAAGTACGGTGCCGCTTGTACTTGCCGCACCCATGAGGTTTTGCTTGGGATTACAAGTCAGCACCACGCATGAGTAGAGGGGATTTTCGGCAGGGAAAAATCCGCAGAATGCGAGGCGCTTCTTGCTTGTGTTATAGCCGCCGTTTTCGATCATGTAGCATGTGCCTGTCTTGCCGGCTATTCTCACGCGGTCGTTACGGAGCATCTTGCCGGTGCCGTGTTCGCCCCACACTACCTGAGTGAGCATGTCGCGCATCAGCTTGGCGTTATGAGGAGAGCAGGCCACTCCCGATCCCATGTGCTGGATAGGTATTACCGAATCGATGTCGGCGCCTGTAAGGCGGTCGACGAGACGTGGTTTCACATATATGCCGTCATTGGCGATGGCGTTGTAGATTGAAAGGGTGTAGAGCGGCGGAATTTCGGTGGTGTAGCCGTAGCACATTCTCGACAGGGCTATGCGGCCGCCACGGTTGTTGGCCACGGAGTCGATGCGCGGCGGACGTTCACCGGCGATACCGGTGTTCATCGGGTCAAGAAATCCCAGGTTCTTAAGGCGAGTGTAGAAGGCGCCGGGATTCTCTCCGTAGCGCGAGGTGATCACCTTGGCCATGCCGATATTTGACGAGCGCTCGATGATCTCCTTTATCGGCATAGATGCTGTGCCGTGGGAGTCGGTGATCGGGCGGCCTCCGGCATAGGCAAACGCATGGCCGGTAGTGATCACTTCATCGACATTCTTTACTATTCCGTCCTCAAGGGCTATCATCATCGACAGCGTCTTGACTACCGACCCCGGCTCGTAGCCGAGTACGGCGCGGTTCATACCCTCGATATATTCATCGGAGTTAGGACTCTTCTCAAGATTGGAGATGGCACGTATGTTGCCGGTCTTTACCTCCATAAGCACAGCCACGCCCCAGTCGGCATTGCAGGTGGTCAACACGTTGTTGAGCTCGTTTTCCACGATATCCTGCATGTTGATGTCGATGGTGGTGCGTATGTTGTAGCCGGGAGTCGGCGGAACATCGGTCCAGTTTACGATATCTTTGGTCAGCGGCACCTTCTTGGCATATCCGGGCTTGCCGTAGAGCAGCGAGTCAAGTGCGCGCTCCAGACCTGATATTCCGTGAGTCTCGGCGTTGACCGGATCAATGCCGACACCGCCTATGCTTCGCGCCGCCATAGCTCCGTAGGGCTTTACGCGGCGGTTGACACGCTCTTTGGTGAGGCCGCTCTTGTTGGGGTTGGAGATGCAGAAGAAGGGGAATGTGCGCAGCAGCTGATAGTCGGAATATGAGATATTGGACAAAAGCTTGTAGGCGCGCGGACGCTTCTCTTTGGGATGGTCGAGAGGTTTTTTCAGGCGCTCGAGCCATTCGGCGCGTGTACGCACGGGGAAGTGCAGCGCCATTGAGTCGGCCAGCGAGTCGAGGGCCAGCAGATAGCGGCCTTCCAGAAAGCGTTCGCTACGGTAGTCGATGCGGATGTTGTAGAAACACAGGTTGGTGGCCAGCAACTGTCCGTCGTTGGCCAGGATGTTACCGCGCTCGGGCGACAGGGGAACCACACGTGACAGCTCCTTCATCGCCTTGTCGTTCCATTCACGGGCATGAAGCACTGTGTTGTCAAAAGCCTTGTACATGATGCGGCCCGCAAACAGCAGTATGCAGCCTATCACGAGGATGTAGCGTATTAATATGTGGGTGCGGTTCTCTTTTTTCATTGGTTAGTTTCGGGGTAGGTGATAAGGTGGTTGATCCTGTATTCGCAGTTGCAGGTGCAGTGAGTCGACCATTGTCTGCATCGATGACTCGCGGATGCGGCTCATGTAGCTGCTGCGCTCACGGATGCGCTCGGTCTCCACAATCTCAAGCTGCTGTTCCAGGCGGCGTATCTCCTCCATGCGGGTCAGACACTGGTAGCGGTTGGTGATATAGGCCAGTACCATGATCATGCCCAGCAGCACGGCCTTCCAGTGGCTGAAAAAGAAGTCTACCGACAGAAAGCGCCCCATGATGGTGCGCTTGATCACCTTGCCGGTCTTGCGTGGTTTCTTTTCTTTTGTGGCCATGGTCGGTTAAAGTTTTTGGGCTACGCGAAGTTTGGCACTGCGTGAACGCGGGTTTTGCTCCACTTCCTGCTCGTCGGCAACAATAGGTTTGGATGTGAGCAACTTGAACGGCGACAGGCTGCGGCCGTAGAAATCCTGCTCGGCACGTCCCTCAAGATTACCGGTACGCATGAAATTTTTCACCAGACGGTCCTCCAGCGAGTGATATGTGATTACGGCCAGCCGGCCTCCGGGTTTCAGCACGTCAAGTGATTGCTTCAGGAAGTCGCCGAGCACGTCGATCTCGTTGTTAACCACGATACGGAGTGCCTGAAACACCTGAGCCAGCTCCTTCTTTTCCTTACGCGGATCGATCAGGTGGCTGATGGCGGCTGACAGCTGCTCGGTGGTCTCTATCGGCGAGGCATTGCGTGACTTCACTATTGCCTGGGCCATCTTGCGCGAGTTTTTAAGCTCTCCGTACAGATACAGTGTGTCGGCAAGCTGCTCCTCGGTGTAATTGTTTACTATCCAGGCTGCCGAGCGTGTGGCACGGCGGTTCATGCGCATGTCGAGCGGGCCTTCCCAACGGAATGAGAAGCCGCGGTCACGGTCATCGAAGTGGTGGAAGGAAACACCTAAGTCGGCCAGGATGCCGTCCACTCCGTCCACGCCGTAATAACGCATGAAGTTGCGCATGTAGCGGAAATTGCTGTATACAAATGTAAACCGCGGGTCATCATAAGCGTTGGCCCGGGCATCAATGTCTTGGTCAAATCCATAGAGATGTCCCTCCTCGCCGAGTTCGGCAAGGATGGCGCCTGAATGGCCGCCACCACCGAATGTTGCATCAATATAACAGCCATCGGGCTTTATATCAAGCGATTGTATGGCAGGAACAAGCAGAGCGGGTATATGGTATACTTCTTCAGACATTACTATGGAACTGTGTGAGTGAAAAGTGGATGTAAAGATAGCTAAAACCCTACAATTTACATAGCCAAATTTTAAAATATTTTTCTCAACTTATCAACATGTATGTCCTGAGCCGATGAAGCACTCCTAAAATGCCGCTTTAGCGCGGTTTAACTGCTTCTTGCACGGCATTTGCACCTACTCCTAATTTTAACAAAAAGTTTGCAAATGTAAACCCTTTTGGCTTTTCAGATATTACGGGAAGGCACCGGCATTTATTGCCGGTGCATGACGTTAAGCGAGCGGGGCAATCAGTTTGGCCAGTTCCTGTACACCTTCTGATGCTTTCATCTTGAGCACGGTCACTCCCGCGGGTACGGCTGCCGGATTGGGATCGATGTAGTAGACCGGTACTCCGCGGCGCACGTAGTGCAGCAGTCCTGCCGCCGGATATACATTCAGCGAAGTGCCTATCACGACAAATATGTCGGCCTGCTCCACAAGCTCGATTGCCGGCTCGATATTGGGCACCGCCTCCTGAAAAAATACAATATGGGGCCTGACACGGTGTCCGTCGATAATTGTTTCAGGAGTGGTGGACAGTGCGCCCGGTTTCAGCTCGTATACCTTGGTCTCGTCATCGATGGCGCGTACTTTCATCAGTTCACCGTGCAGATGAAGCACATTGTGACTGCCGGCGCGCTCATGCAGATCGTCGACATTCTGGGTGATGATGTATGTGTCAAACAGTTTTTCAAGCTCGACAAGGCCGAGGTGACCCGCGTTGGGAAGTACGCTTACAAGCTGTTGGCGGCGCTCGTTGTAAAATTTGTGTACCAGGGCCGGATTACGGGCAAAGCCATCCGCACTGGCCACATCCATGACCGGATACTGTTCCCAGAGTCCTCCGGCGTCGCGGAAGGTGGATATACCGCTTTCGGCGCTCATGCCGGCGCCGGTTGATATGACAAGGCGTTTTTTCTTATGTTCCATAATCGTGGATGTTATTTAACGGTTGAATGACTTCAGGATAAAAGACGGGTTGATGCGCAGATACACGCCGGCGGCAAAGCTTGTGGCTGCCTTGACGTCATGGACGGTCTTCAGATTGATGTCGTTGGCGCCACACGGCATCTGCTGGAACACATCGAAATTTACTCCGAGCGAATAGCCGGGTGCGAATGTGTGGCTGTACTCGAAGCTGAAATAGAGTGTCGAGGGGTTCTGGTAGAGCAGACCCGGATTTTTGGTTGATATCGAGCCGAAAAACGGATAGCCGAACATGGAAATGAATTTGTTGGCCGTGAAATAGCCGGCCTTAAATTTCAGCTTATCCATGTCGAGGCTTCCCTGGAAGTTCCATGCCGTGCCGTTGGCGTAGGGCCACAGATTTCCGGCCTGCTGATAGTAACCCAGAAAGTCGGCCTCCAGAGTCACGGCCCGTACGCGGTGCCGGTTGATGTTCAGCCGTGCGCCGAAGCCTACGGCGCCGTTCATAAGCGTCTGTACGGAGTTTTCGGTCAGCTGGTCGATCTCGCCGCCACGGTGCTGCGCCAGAAACTGGATTGGCGTGTAGAAGTGCCAGCGTGCTTCAGGTCGAGTGTATTTTAACTTTGATGACAGGCCCACTACAAAGGCTTCCTGATGGGTGTCGTCGCGGAAGATGAAGCTCTCCCAGTTGACCCACGCATCGACGTCGAGCAGCCTGCAGCTGTACAGCAACTGCACTCCCGCCTCGGGATCGCTTGTCAGGTTGAGTTCCTGAGTGTACAGCGGTTCTATCAGCCGGTGGGCTCCGCCGCCGTAAATACTGCCGAGCACTATATTGAGTCCGCCCTTGGTGGCCATCTGCACGCGGAAAAACGGCACTATGTGAAATCCCTTGATCGATCCGTCGTCCCCTTTCCAGTAAGCGAGGTCACGGTAGGCGAGGTTGGGATAGGAATCGGCACCCCAGTAGCGGAGCATATACATGCCAAGCTCCACGTTGATATATTGGTTGGGCTTATAGCCGAGGGTGGGGCGCATGCGGAATCCCGGCAGGGTGTATCCCTTCATTGTGGATCCTGAAAACTCATTGTCGCGGAAAAACAGCAGGCTGTTGACATTGAGCCGCAGTTGATTCACCTGAGTGGTGTCTATATTCCAGTTGGTGAGGTAGATGTCGGTCATAAGACGTGCCTCGGCCCTACCTGGTGCCATAAGCATTAAGGCTGCCGCAAACAATGCAATGATCCTGTTTCTGTATAATGATAATTTACACATTCTCAATGGTAATCTTAGCTAATAACAAAGATACGAATAAATTATCAATCTTGCGCCACGCCACCCGTACCAAAATAAAAATGCACCCCAAAACACCTTGATAACCTATCCGCTGGTCTACAAAGATTGATCTTTTTGTAGCAAATTGCCGCGCTGGTGGGTATATCCTGACATAATGGCCATATAATGTGATCATTCCGGCTAAGCTACTTCTTCTTTGTGCGGCTTTTTCTTGAATCCTTGCGTTCATAGGCTTTGTGTCCGCTGTCAAACATGACCAAATAGAAAGTGCCGTTATAAAGAAAACCTATAACTCTCTCTTCTTTAAATACCTTGATCTGGTAAGGTATGATGTAGTCATCATCACTGTAGTCTCCGGATATGGCTTTATAAAAATCCGATTTCCTTATGGTTACGTCGTTAAAGTCGATAGCATGGAAGTGATATGTGCGGGATGATTCTAGCTCCTTGAATGTAAGCTTTGATGCAGCCTTCAGGCCATTGATCAATCCGAGATAGTTCTTTCTTCCCAGATGCGTTGCATTAAAGCAAAATAGAGTTCCCCTGTCGGATATATAATCAAATGCAAATTTGGGCTTCAGGCGTGCGGCATCAACTACCTTGTGCGACTTGATGCCGATCTGATATTTTCCGTCAGCGGGTATTGAAATCGAAAGTTGCCTTAGATCCTCAATTCTTGCCATCG
>CAZIPQ010000009.1:0-2364 GCA_964541165.1 uncultured Muribaculum sp. | reverse complement strand
CCGTCAGCGGGTATTGAAATCGAAAGTTGCCTTAGATCCTCAATTCTTGCCATCGATCAAACTTTTATAATACCCGAGCATGGTAGTTTTAGAGATGACGTTAGTCCCCTTTTCTATCGGTTGCAGTCCATTGCGGGCTTCTCTCCACGGCTCTTCCGAGTGAGTCAGGAGTTCTAATTGCAATGAGGAATATGGCATGTATTTTTGCAGGACGGCATTGACTAATTCCATTTTTTCTTCAAAACGGGCAACGTCCTGATGGCACATGGAGAAGTGCTTGAGATAATCGGACGAAGAGCGGCCTCGGTAGTCGATTTTAAGAGGTGAGTGGCCGAAATGCCTGTATTCATTATAGGCGGCTATGCACACCGGCCCATGAATCCAGGCTACGAAATCATCATCAATGATACCGTCGTCAAAGTACACAACTCCCCACGCCGCTATGTAATACAGAAGCTTTTGGAGCTTTTTGTTGGTGATAAGATCTCCTACATTATCATTGTATGCGATTATGTAGCGGGCAAGGTCAGTAGCTTTCATCGTCCGTTTTTTCGCAAATATATGTATAAATTCAAATATAACTTGTAGTGAGGCAAGTTAAAAGTTGTGAATCTAATAAAAATGCGCCCCGGAAGTCAATTCACGACTTCCGGGGCACTGATATATTGAGGCTTAGGTTAGTACAGGATTACTTGCCGTCGCGTTTGCGCCAGAGGGCGGTCATATCCTCCAGTGTCTTGCCCTTGGTCTCGGGAACGAGCTTGTACACGAAGATAGCTGCAATGATACAGATAACTCCGTAGAGCGCGTAAGCAAACATGTGGCCGAAGCGGGCACCCATGCTGCCGAGCTCCATGTTGTACATGGGCACGAATGTACTTGACACGATGAAGTTGAATATCCACTGGAAGGCCACGGCGATAGCCACGGCGGCGCCACGGATCGTGTTGGGGAAGATCTCCGAGATAAGTACCCAGCAGATGGGACCCCAAGAGAACATGAACGAAGCCGAGTACACCATGATGCTTACCACCGGCACTATCGGAGCAACCTCAACGAGGTTTGACACGGCTACGCCGAGCGCACCGATTGCCATGCCTATCGAACCGTAGATCAGCAGCGGCTTGCGGCCCCAGCGCTCCACGGTGAAGATAGCCACGAGGGTGAAGGTGATGTTGACGATACCCATGATGACAGTCTGCATCATCGGGTTGCCCATGTTCATCGACTCAAAGATACGCGGAGCGTAGTAGAGCACTGCGTTGATACCCACTGCCTGCTGGAATACCGACAGCATGATACCTACGAAGATCACCATGACTCCGAACGAGAACAGACGCTCGCTCTTTACGTCGACGGTATTCTTGATGTCGGCGAGGATCTCGCGGGCCTTGGCGATACCGTTGATACGTGCAAGCACGCTCAGCGCTTTCTTGTCGCGGCCTACGAGTGCCAGGTAACGGGGCGATTCAGGTACAAAGCATACAAGAATTGTAAACGCACCGGCTACAAAGGCCTCGCTGCCAAACATGTAGCGCCAGCCTGTCATGATGGTCCATGCATCCGAGCCTGCAACGACGATGTAGATGTTTTCGGCAGTCTTCTCGATGATCGGGTTGGTGTGGTCGCCGAGGATGAGGAAGTTGACGAAATATACTACAAGCTGACCGAAGATGATGGCAAACTGGTTCCATGACACGAGTGTGCCGCGGATGTTTGACGGAGCAACCTCGGCGATATACATGGGGCAGATTGCCGATGCAAGACCCACGCCTACGCCACCGAGGATACGGTACATGTTGAATACCCACAGAAGGCTGTAGTCGGGCTTGCCGTATTCAAAGAACAGAAATTCCGGATAGTAAGAGCCGAGAGCTGACAGGAAGAAGAACACACCCGCCAGGATGAGCGACTTCTTGCGGCCGTAGTTCTGTGCGCAGAAGCCCGACAGTGCCGAGCCTATGATACAGCCTATCAGGGCGCTTGACGAGGTGATGCCATGGATCACGTCGGTGTACACGAAGTCCTTCGCGCCGAGGAAGAAGGCCTGCAGGCCCTTTTCGGCACCGGAGATAACCGCTGTGTCATATCCGAACAGCAGGCCGCCCAGTACCGCTACGAGTACTATGGAAAAGAGGTAGCTTTTGCTACCTCTTTCTGGATACGTAAAGTTATTGTCCATCGTAGCCGTGCATTAGCAGTACATTGCCACGATAGCTTCGTAAAGCTCCTGCTTGCCGCTGGTAGCCTTGGGCTCGCCGTTAGCGCGGGCATAGTCAACAACCTCTTCGAGAGTCAGCTTGCCATCCTCGAATTCCTTGCCCTTGCCGCTGTCAAATGAAGCGTAGCGGTCAGCAAGCATCT
>CAZIPQ010000008.1:0-38136 GCA_964541165.1 uncultured Muribaculum sp. | reverse complement strand
GGTTATCAAAGGGAGGTGAATTCCTTGCCGTTGATGATTACGTTGTCAAACTGGATGTTCTCTACTCCGACCACATTGTTGAGTTCAGGATCGGTCACGCCGTCAAACACACAATCTTTCAGATAGATGTCACGTGCCTGTATCTTGTCGTCAAAGCCTTCAAGGTGCAGTACATAACGGCTCTTCTTACTCTTGATGTTCTCCAGATGGATGTTGTGGAAATAGGGAGGATAGGGTCCGTCATCGACATACCAGTATTTCAGCTCAAAGCCGAGGATCGCCTTCTTACATTCACCTACATTTATGTTGCGCACATACACGTTGGCAACCTCACCGCCACGCTCGGCATTTGACTTGATGCGTATGATACGGGCGAGTTCCGGACTATCCATCTCGCAGTTTTCAACCCACACGTTAAAGCATCCGCCGGTTATCTCGCTACCGATAGCCACACCGGCGTGTCCGTCCTTCATGCGGCAGTTGCGCACAATTATGTTCTCGCAGGGAATATTCCAGTAACGTCCGTCCTGATCGCGTCCGCTCTTGATGGCTATACAGTCATCGCCCGTGTCAAAGTCACAGTCATCGATAAGTACATTTTTACATGACTCAGGATCACAGCCGTCGTTGTTCACGCCGTGGCTCTGCATCTTTACCTTGTGCAGCGTCACGTTCTCACACATCAGCGGATGGATGAGCCAGAAAGGAGAGTTATGGATAGTGATGCCCTCAAGAAGCACATTGTTACACTTGTAGAAATTGATGAATTGCGGACGTATACCCTTCTCACCCTCAAAAACGCGGTCTTTAAACGGTACAGAATCCTCTTTCATCTGATATAATGCCGACTTTTCGTTGATACGCTTGCCGTCAGGGCCCTCGATACCGTGGATACGCTCCGAGGTCAGCCAGTTGGTACGGTCGGCACAGCCATCGAGCACACCATTGCCGGTTACAGCCACGTTAGTCTCATCATAAGCATAGATAAGCGGCGACAGGTTGTAGCAATCCATACCCTCGATACGGGTCAGCACCGTGGGATATAGCATAGGATCAGTGGCAAACTGAAGCACGGTGCTGTCACTGAGGTGCAGATTGACATTGGATTTCAGGCGTATGGCTGCAGTACGGAAAACTCCGTCAGGAATCACCACCATACCTCCGCCCTGCTCTGAACAAGCGGCAATGGCATTGTTGATAGCGTCAGTGTACAGTGAATCACTGCCGTTGTAATAGTCAGTAATCACAAATGTCTTGTCAGGGAACTCAGGGGCCTTGATTTCGGCAAGTACCTGCTCCATTTCCTCCCAGGGACCCACCTCCTTGTTGCCGTTACAGGCCGTCATGGCCGCACACAGCAAGGCGAGAGTTCCTAATACGGGTAATTTCTTAATTTGCATAGATTTAAGTTTTTAACAATTGTCGAAAACAAATTTAAGCATTTTTCCTCAATTACCTGCAATAATTACAATGACAATCACATTTTTGGAGCAGGATAGTCAGTAACCGACTCCCACACCTTGGTTTCGGCCGCTGTAACCGTCATCGACTGACTGCCTACTGCAATACGGAAATCTCCTTCCTCAAGCGTCCAGTGTCCATCGTAATCGACAAAAGCAAGCTCATCGGCAGCAACGCTCAGTGTCACCGTACGGGTCTCACCAGGAGCAAGCTCAATCTTGTCAAACTGGCGCAGACGGCGCACGTCGGGTGACACCGTGGCTACCTCATCCGAGGCAAAGAGCAGCACGCTCTCCTTGCCAGCCCGGTTACCGGTATTGGTCACATCCACTTTAAATTCAAGAATATCGCCGGAGCGGAAAAGCGGCTTGTCACACCGCAGATTGGAATGCTCGAATGTCGTGTAGCTCATGCCCGTGCCAAACAGCCACTGCACATCTACCTTGGCCTCATAATTGTAAGCTCCATTCATCTTGGCAGCCACTTCGCCTTTCTTATAGTCATAAGCCACAAGCGCACCATGATGACGAGGATAGGTAAACGGTAAGCGGCCACTGAAATTGGCGTCACCGGCAAGCAACGAAGCAAGTGCATCGCCGCCATAGTTTGACGGCAGCATTATATCAACCACAGCCTCAACCTCGGGGACAAGGTCACCTACAAGACGCGGACGCCCCTCGTTGAGTATCAGTACTACCGGCTTGCCCGTCGCACAGAGGCGGTGCACCAGTTCCTTCTGATTGGGCGAAAGATTGAGGTCGTCTATATTTCCGGGAGTCTCACAATAGCTTGTCTCGCCGACACATGCCACGATTACATCGACATCGCTTGCCGCAGCCACAACCTTGTCAAAATCGCCTACATGCTCCAGGCCCCAGTTGCCCTGCCACTTGTCGGTAGTACCGTATGTGATGCCGGGCTCATATACCACCTTATCTTGACCGAAACGCTTCTGCATGGCGGCGAGGATAGTGTTGTATCGTGCTGCGATAGGAAGTTTGTCGGTAAGATGTCCCTGCCATGTGTAGGTCCACCCGCCGTTAAGACAGCGGAGAGAATTGGCGTTAGGACCGGTGACGAGTATGCGCGATCCTGTCTTTATCGGCAATATATCGTTGTCATTTTTAAGAAGCACCATCGATTCCTCGGCTGCCTGACGTGCCGAAACGGCAAATTCGTCGCTGCCAAACAATGGGTATTCTGTGTAAAGGGTATTGGGATGCTCAAACAGCCCGAGGCGCATTTTCATCCTGATAATACGTGCTACTGCATCGTCTATACGTGCCATGCTCACCCTACCCTCTTTTACAAGTTCCATCAGAAGGGTGCAGAAGTCAGTGCTGTAAGGCTCCATTGCCATGTCTATGCCCGCATTGATAGCCATAGCTATCGCGTCTTTCTTATCTTTTGCCACATAATCGCGGGTATAGAGATTGTTTATATCCGCCCAGTCGGTCACGATCAGGCCGTCCCAGTTAAGCTCCTCCTTCATCCATCGGGTCAGGTAACGCGCGTTGGCATGGAAGGGCACACCGTTGTTGGTGGTCGAATTGACCATTATCGACAGCACGTGACCGTTGAGTGCGGCTGCGCGATACGGGGCGAAGTGCTTCTCACGCATCTCCTGTTCGGTAATCGATGAGTGGGTGCGGTCCTTACCGCTTACAGAGGCGCCGTAGCCCATGAAATGCTTGAGATTGGCGGCGATATGATAGCGGTCAATATGGTTGGGGTCATCGCCCTGCATACCTTCTACGGTTGCCACCGCCATCTGTGAGCTCAGATAGGCATCCTCTCCGAAATTTTCCCAGCAGCGCGACCACAACGGATTACGCGACAGATCGACCGTCGGGCAATAAGTCCAAGGGACGTCACATGCTCTCGTCTCATAGGCGGTAATCTCGCCTCCGCGACGGGCAAGGTCACGGTTGAACGTCGCCGCCATATTGACATTCTGCGGCATAAGCGTGGCACCTATGGCATAGCTGGCTCCGTGATTCATGTCAAGGCCATAAATACACGGCACTCCCATAGTAGCCATCGACTCCTGCTGTATACGGCTAATGATGGAGTACCACTGCTCTGGAGTCAGTGCCACATCGGCGGTATTGAGAAATGAACCGACCTTATACTCGCCGACAAGCGTGCGCAGCTTTGCCGCGTCGACTGTCATGTCGGGATTTTTAACCGGGTCAAAATTATTTATTGTACCCAGGGTAAGCTCACACATCTGTCCCACCTTCTCCTCAAGTGTAAGGCGTGACACCACTTCGCTGACACGCTTCTCCAATGTTGCATCGGCCGGTATCGCGGGACTGACTGCCGCAGAAGCAGCACATAGGGTAGTTAGGGCAAGGATGCTTGCTGTAATTCTATTCATATCGCAATGTCGATTTTTCAATTTCTGATTAAAGGTCAATACTTTGGCAAAGATAAAACATTTTTTTCATTATCCTGTGTCCGGGTCATTTATACTTATCCCTCATCAGCCAGCGGAGCGTATTGGATATCAGATAATTCTGGGTTGCATCACTGAAATTCAACGGTCCATGTCCAAAGTTCATGTACACCATGTTATACCGCGAAACTTAACCCTCAGGGGATGGATCACGGTAGTGTTCGACGTAAGGGCATCCGCAGGATGCAGATTAACCAGTAACCGGCATCCTGCGGACGTCACCGTTCACGTAAAATACTCCCCCCGCGGGTTTTATTCATGTAGTGTACCCTTATCTCGATGCCATATTGCCTGTCACCTCGAAGGTGGCTTTTGAGCGGATGTCGGCCGATGATGAACCAATGAGCGCGTCGAATGTACCCGGTTCGCATACCCATGAATGCATGGCCGGATCAAAGTAGCTGAGCGCATCGCGGGCAATAACGAAAGTCACATCAGTGGTTTCGCCGGGTTCAAGACTCACCTTGCTAAATCCTTTCAGCTCTTTGACAGGGCGCGGCAGGGTCGACTTCTTGTCGCTTATATACAGCTGCACTACCTCCGAGCCCTTCACCTTGCCGGTATTAGTAACCGGAACAGTCACCTTGACTGTTCCGTCGGCAGTCATCGACTTATGATCAACCGTAGCCTTACCGTACTTGAAATCAGTATAGCTGAGTCCGTGACCGAACGGGAACAGCGGTTTCCGTCCATCGCGGTCAATACTGCGGTAGCCTACGAATAGGCCGTCATCATACCGGCAGTCGACTATCTTCGAGCCGTCATTACGCGGTGTACCCGGATAAAGCCCCATGGAATGGACAGCCAGATCGTCAAGCTGCGAGGGGAATGTCATCGGCAGTTTGCCCGACGGATTTATGTCGCCGGTGATGATGCTTGCAAGCGCGTTACCACATTCCGACCCGAGATACCATGCCTGAACTATCGCCGGCACCTCATCGGCCCACGGCATCGCCACAGCGTTGCCCGACACATTTACCACCACAAGATTACGATTGGCCTTAGCAAGTGCGCGTATCAGCGCATCCTGATTATAAGGCAGTCCGAGTCCGGCGCGATCCGAGTCCTCACAGTCCTGGCCGGCCGATTTGTTAAGACCACCCACAAATATCACGCAGTCAGCTCCGCGCGCCACCTCGACAGCCTCGGCGACAAGCTCCTCCGGGCTGCGGTCATCCTTGAGATTCTGTCCGGTAACCACTCCGTTGTATTCGCCGGTCGGGTCGCCGACATATCCGCGGGCATACACTACCTCGGCCTGTCCGGCAAGACGGTTGCGCAGACCATCGAGAGGCGACACCTCACAGCGCACTTTCAGCGACGAGCTGCCACCGCCTACCGTCATCATTTTAACGGCATTCTCGCCAATCACAGCCACCCTGTTTACCTTGGCGGGATTTATGGGAAGCACTCCCGACGAATTTTTCAGCAACACGATACCCTCCTCGCCGATATGACGGGCAGCCTCGAGATGCTCGGGAGAACACAGCGATCCGTAGGGACGGTTACGGTCCATGGTAGTGCGGAAAGCAAGACGCAGCACGCGGCGCACCTTATCGTCAAGAGTCGCGGTTGACGCAGTGCCGTCAGCAAGCATCTTAAGATACGGATTGGCAAGATAATAGTTGTCGTAGGCATTGCTTGAACCGTTGGTAAGTCCGTTGGTCCAGCTGCCGAACTCCATATCAAGTCCATTAGTGATAGCTTCGGGGGTATCGTGGGTACCGCCCCAGTCTGACACCACGACTCCGTCAAATCCCCATTCACCCTTCAGTATGTCGTTGAGCAGATACTGATTGTGACAGCCATGCTGATCTTTATACAGGTTGTAGCTTCCCATTATGGCCCAAGTGCCCCCCTGCTGTACGGCGGCCTTGAATGCCGGCAGATAAATCTCATACAATGTACGGTCATCGACCACGGCATTGGTAGTATGGCGGTTTAACTCATGATTGTTGAGGGCATAATGCTTTACACATGTAGCCACACCATTGGACTGGACACCCTTGATGTAGGGCACCACCATCACCGATGCAAGGTAAGGATCCTCACCCATATACTCGAAGTTGCGTCCGTTGAGCGGAGTGCGGTATATATTCACACCTGGGCCAAGCAGGATATCCTTGCCACGATAGCGGGCCTCTTCTCCGATACTCTTGCCATACAGGCCTGCAACCTCCGGATTCCACGTGGCGGCAAGGCAGGTCAGCGCAGGAAACGCCACACACGAGTCATTGGTCCAGCCGGCCTGGCGCCACTCGTCCCACAGTACTTCGGGACGTATGCCGTGAGGGCCGTCGGTGGCCCAGAATTCAGGTATACCGAGACGGGGCACTCCCGCCGACGAGAATTTGGACTGAGCATGCAGCATTGCAACCTTCTCACTGACCGTCATGCGGCTTAGGGCATCCTCAACACGGCTCTCTATCGGGGCATTCTCGTCAAGATATACCGGCAGTGCCGATATGGCAGGAAGCGATGCAGCTCCGGCAAGTATAAGGGCTGATAATATATTTTTCATCATTGTTGTTGACTTCAGTTATTTACTGCTGTCAGTCCCATAGAGGTGATATAACCCTCCTGAGGATGACAGTTTTTCAAAAGACAGCTGTCAAGAAATTCACTCATGGCGCGTCGCACCACATCACGGTCAGGCATGGACGAGCGTATCTCGGCAAAGGTGGCATGAGGGCCTTCGGAATAGCGCACGATCTCCTGCCAGCCCTCCGGCATGCCTATACCCATCATGCATGAGCCTCTCCCCTTTTTATAGGGCCAGAAAGTGTAGCCTATATTATTGTCGACCATGGTCTTGACAAATTCGGCCTGCCACTCATCGGTGTTATGCCCTATCTCGCCCATATACATAGGCCGACCCGATTTATTGCGGAAGTCTATGTAGCTGCGGATGGCATCGGCGGTAGGCTCACCGCCGTAACGGTGACATGTGAACATCAGCTTATCGTCATAATCCGTGTCGCGGAGCGGCTCGAAGTTGCTGTTCCACTGCGGAGCGCCGATAAGTATGATGTGATTGGGATCCACCTCGCGTATCGCGGCAACAGCCCGCTTATGCAGCGGTTCAAGCCGCTCGTTAAGCTCGTCGCGGTTGTCAAAATGCGTGGCGACAGGCTCATTGATAAGTTCATAGCCAAGTATGACAGGCTCATTCTTATAGTAGTCGGCTATCGCACGCCAGATGTCGCAGAACTGCTGCTGAGACCTTTCGCTCACCATAAGCCACGGATACCCGTAAGAGTCGTCGATATTATCGCCTGTCTGACCGCCCGGGGCATCGTGCATGTCAAGGATAAGATACAGTCCGTTGTCACGGCACCAGCTTACTACACTGTCGACACGCACGAAACCGTCCTGCGCCGAGCACAGGCCCATATAGTCCTCATCGGTAAACAGTTTGTAGTGAAACGGCAGCCTTATCGTATTGGCCCCGGTAGCGGCGATATACTCGATATCTTCGCGGGTAATATAGTTATCCTTGAAGCGGCTCCAGAAGTCGGCGGTCTCATCAGGTCCGACAAGCTCACAGAAAAGATCATTGATCTGGCGCGGAGCATTGGTGCGTCCGAAGCCAAACATATATCCCTCGGGATTGAGCCAGTTACCGAGATTGGTACCTGTGATATATAATTTGGTTCCGTCAGGCTTTATAAGATCATGACCGTCAATCCTGACAAACGCATCAGCAGGAAGCGAGGTCACGGCAGCCGTGTCGCGGCTGCACGACACCATTGTCAGCGCGGCAGCCGTAACGGCAAGTATATACTTATAGTTCATAAAGTTATGGTTAAAGGTAGCTTATCAACATCACTTTACACAATCAAAAAACCTCAAACAATCTTTTTCACTTATCCAAAGTACATTGGGTAACAGTGACAATAATATTATCTAACCAACCTACTTGATGTTGATCGCTACCTTATAATTCTGGGTGAATATACGTACTTCGTAGTCCTCGGTCTTGCTCTGGATGGTGGATGACACATCCTGATTTGACGGATTTTCCAACGCCGGATTATGGGTTCGGAGGGTTACGGTGCCCTTGGCTCCGCCGGGGAGTGACTTGATGCACACGTTCTGCACGCCCTTCACCGCCTTGGCCCAGGTCAGTTTATAGGCGCCGTTGGCATCGGGCTGTATCACGTCGCCACCTTCAGTCACCACCTCATAGTCGGTACCGCGGACAAGATCGCTGACGGTATAGTAGTAAGTGGTAACGTCATACGAACGGGTGAACTCACTCCAGAACTGCATGGGAACTACCGCTGTGGCTCCGGGAGCGATGTCATAGAACACCACATTGTTGGATCCCTTTTTAGTGTCGTCATATCCCCACACCTGAGGACCGAAGAAATACACGTGTTCCAGTGACTTGTCATAAGTCCAGTCATCATCGCTGCATGAGCTCAGAAGCATGGTGGCCATAAGCGCCACTACTGTATATATTAATTTATTCATGTCATTAAACTTTTAAAAGGTTGATTGAATGATTATTCATCCCAGTGGGGATTCTGGGTCACTGCGCCGCCCGACTGAGCTATCTCGTACAGGGGCACCGGATAAAGGTAGTCGCGGTTCGGATCAAATGTACGGTTTTCGGCAAATTCAACCACATACATATCATCCTCGGTGCCGTAACGCTGCTTGCCGTTGAGCATACCGCCGGATGTAAGACGGTTGGCATACTCGTCGCGCTGACGGTTGGCCTCATCGGTAAATTTGGGTCCGATCAGATCGACAGGGAGTACCTTTTCAGCGATTTTCCAGCGGATGATGTCGTCATAACGCTTGTTTTCATCGATAAACTCCACTGTGCGCTCACGGCGTATCTCGTCAAGCATGTTAAGACCGTTGGCACTCACGAACGAGTTGCTGAGCATTGCGGGCATGCCGGCACGCTGACGCAGGGCGTTGACCGTCTGGTCAAGCTGGCTGTCGGTGATATTGCCGTTGTACTCATAAAGCGCCTCGGCATACGATATCAGGACTTCACCGTAACGTATTATCATCTTGTCGGTGTACTCCTTGTTGACGGTACCCCACTGTATCAGGTCAAAACCTTTCTTCAGGTTGTAGCCTGTACCGAAGCCGAATGGAGTGTAAGGACCTTTGTAAGCCTCCTCTCCGATACGGTAAATAGTATATCCGAGTCGGGGATCACGGTCTACAAACACATCGTCAAAGCTTGTTTCGGGCGATACGACCAGCGGCGACTTCTCGCGCGGCAGTCCGTCGGTGTAGAGGAACATATCGACCATGTTGCGGGTCAGGCGGCAGGCGTTCTCCATGCCACGGCTGTTATTGTGGGTCGTGGTGGCACCGTTATTGGGGCCGTATTCCTTGACAAAGATATTCTCCTTGTTCTGACGGCCTTCGCCATCAAGCTGAAACAGCTTCTCGAAGTCAGGATAAAGTTCGTGCTTCTTGCTTGCTATCAGAGCGGCCGCGGCATCGATGCTCTTTTTCAGATGTGCTTTCGAGTCGGCGCCTGTCGCATGATATTTGGCATGGGTACCCTCATAGAGGCCTACGCGCACAATCATTGCCTGAGCTGCCTGGCTGGCCACGTGGCCCCACTTGTCAAGCTTGTCGATATCGGGCAGCCACTGGGCGGCAAACTCAAGATCCTCATATACCTGTGCGATCACTTCGGCACGCGGAGTGCGCGGCATCATCAGGTCGGGATCGTTTGTATCGTTGATCGCCTTGAGCAGCAGGGGCACATCGCCATACTTCTTGACAAGCTCAAAGTAATAATAGGCGCGGAAGAAGCGGGCCTCGGCAAAATACCGGTTGAGAACCTCCTCGCTGACATCGGCACGGGGAGCCTTCTCGATTATATTGTTGGCAATAAAGATACGCCAGTAGGCATCGGTCCATGAACCGCTTGTCGAAGGTACGGTGCGGCTGCCGTCGCTCACTGAATTCGTTCCGTTGCCTACGAGCTCGTCCGAACGCATGTCATGGCTGAATCCTGTGCCAAGATCATTATTGCCGTTCATCTGCTCATAGAAGCGGTTGCAGGCTCCGCGCAGATCACCCTCGGTTTTCCAGTATGAGGCGTCGGTCATGGTGGTCTCAGGCTCCATATTAAGGTCACAAGAGGCCAGTGACAGGGTGATTACGCCCGTAAGTATATATTTATACAGTGTATTCATTGTCGGTAAGTGTATTAAAGAGTGAGGTTAATGCCAAATGTCCATGTGCGGAAGAAGGGATAATAGTTGGCTGTAGGCTTATTGCCCACTTCGGGGTCAAACACCTTGACCATCTTGGTATGCTCCCACACGTCATCGCCGGTGATATATACACGCAGACGCTCTATTACCTTACGGCTTACAGGGACGGTATATCCGAGGGTCACGTTCTTGAGGCGTATGTACGAGCCATCCTGCAGCCAGCGGTCAGAAGCCTTGTAGTTGAAGGCGTCACCGCTGTAAAGGCGAGGCAGTGAGGCGTTGGGATTGTCCTCGGTCCAGTAGTCGGTCATGATGGTCCACGGCATCTCGTATGTGCGGTTGAGAGGAGCCAGGATCGCAGGCTCTACGAATACCTTGCGCTTGCCTACGCCCTGAAGCATTACCGAGACATCAAATCCTTTCCACTGAGCGCCGAGATTTAAGGTGTAGAAGTAACGGCTGTTGGATGTGCCGAGGCATACGAGGTCGCCCGGATCATCAGGAGTTGCGCCGCCGGCACCGATAGTGTGGTCAGGCTCACCCTGCGCCAGATATATCATGTCACCGCCCGATACCTTGGCGTCATTGAACGAACGGTAGCCGGGATGTGCCTCCTTATAGGCCAGATACTCGTCACGGCTGCTCCAGAGTCCGCCTGTGCGGTAGCCCCAGATGGTGTTGAGAGGATAACCCTCGAGGATTCCAACCGCACCTTCGTTGATAACATTCTGACCCTTGTAGCTGACCACCTTGTTGTCGCTGTCGCTGACACTTACGCTGGCATTGAAGTTGACGTCGCCGATACGGTTGCGGTAACCGATCTCGAGTTCCCATCCCCAGCTTTTGAGAGTACCGACATTGGACTTCGGTACTGTGATACCTACGAGATTAGGCAGGGTGACATTGGCAAGCATGTTGTCATTTTTCTTCCAGTAATAATCACCGGTCACGGTAAGGGTGTTGTTGAAAAATCCGAGATCGATACCGATATTGGTCGATGTGATGATCTCCCATGTCTTGTCAACCGAAGCCATGTTGCTCTGGTAGTAGCTGGCCTCGCCCATATTGATGCCGCGTTCAATGACGGCGATGTAGTCATAGAGTCCGAGGATGGCGCCGTTACCGAGCTGTCCCCATGATGCACGTACCTTGAAGTTGTCGATCGGATCTACCCGGAACCAGTCCTCCTGGGTCACACGCCATGCGGCAGAGAATGAGGGGAAGGCTTTCCAGCGACGTCCAGGAGCCAGACGTGAGCTGCCGTCATAACGGATATTGGCCTCAAGCAGGTAGCGCTCCTTGTAGTTGTAGTTGATACGGCCGAAATATGACATCATTGCCCACGTCTCGATCTTATCGGTGAGTGAAGTATTGGTAGGCTCGGAGTTGTCATAGTAGTTGAACGAGAAGAAATCGTTGGAGTTGAGGTTTTTCACCGTACCCTCCATCTGATCCTTACGGTAACGCTCGTAGGACAGACCTGCGAGGGCGTCAATCGAATGTACTCCGAACTTACCGTTGTAAGTCACGAGACCCTCCACCATGTCATGATAGGCGTTGTTCTTCTGGCGGTAATACGAGTTGGGATTGTTGGCCTGCTGACGTATGCTTGTGCCGAGACGGTCATACCATACCAGATTGCGCTTGCTGTTCTGGGCGCTGTAATAATCGGCGCGGCGGTTGGCACTCAGCTTCACGCCAAGACCCTTCACGCCTAAATCATGTATATTCAGCGACACCTTGCCGGTGTATGACTGATACTGTGTCTTGTTGACACCTCCGTTTTTCATCAGGTCGATGACATTGATCTGAAGGTCGCCGTTGTAAGGATTTTCATTGATATCCTCCTCCGGCTGATAGATAGGCTGGCGGCCGCGTACACGATATATCGATGACAGCAGGGAGCCTGCGCCGTAGGGATTCTGCTTCACGAACTTGCCCTCATAGCTTGCGAGTGCCTCAAGAGTGACGTGAGAGCTGAGCTCGCTGTTGAGGTTCATGCGCACGTTGTAACGGTCATTGCCGTCGGGACCATATTTAAGGATACCGTTTTTCGAGAAATAGCCGGCTGACACGAGGTAATTGGTAGTCTTGTTACCGCCTGTCACGCTTACGCTGTGGCTCTGCTGGAAAGTATACTTGCGTGTACCCTCGGCTACCCAGTTGGTGCTCTCAAAGAGATCCCAGCGGCCGTTGGTGTGATTGGGGCGATAGTTGAAGTTGGGATTACCCACCCATGAACTCATTTCAGGGTTCCACTCGGGATTACCGCCTGCCTGCACACGTGACTCATTGATCATCACCTGCTCCTGCCATGCGCTTACTCGCTCAGGCATAAGACCCGGCCTGTTGAAGCCGACATAGCCGTTGTAGCTCACACGCGCCTTGCCGTTGCCTTCGCCTGTGCCGCGCTTTGTGGTCACCAACACTACGCCGGCTGCTGCGCGGGCACCGTAGATGGCACAGGCGGCCGCATCCTTAAGCACCGATACCGACTCGATGTCATTGGGGTTAAGCAGTGTGATGTCTGACTCGACACCATCGACAAGCACGAGCGTGGATGTTGAGTTGGCAGAGGAGAAACCGCGGATACGCATTCCGGAAGTCTCCGATCCGGGCTGACCGCTTGAACGGAGCACCTGAAGGCCGGGTATCTGTCCCTGAAGAGCAGAGAGAGCGTCGGACGCAGGACGGGAAGCGATCTCGTCACCGTTGAGCGAAGACACGGCTCCTGAAAGGTTGACCTTGCGCTGAGTGCCGTAGCCTACCACTACCACCTCATCAAGGGCAGTCGATGACTCCTCCATTGAAATGGTGCCTGATGCCTGCGAAGCGGGAAGCTCTAAAGTAGTGTAGCCCACATACGAGAACACTATTTTTGCGTCAGGATTTTTTACTGTCAGGCTATAACGTCCGTCAGCATCGGTTGATGTGCCGTTGGCGGTATGACCCTTTTCTGCAACTGTGACACCGATAAGGGGATCTCCGGTTGTCTTGTCTATCACCTCTCCCTTGACATTAATGACAGTCTGGGCCGACATCATTGCCGGGAAGGTAAGACACACGCACAGACTCAATGTGAGCAAAAGTGCGCGGACTTGCCGTTGCGATAACCACTGAATGTTCATAAAGATTGTGTTTGATTTAAAGTTAATAATTCTTCTTTAGGCTATGATTGGTTGTCCGAATGTGAACGACGCAAAATTAATCTATATTTTGTAGCGGTCAATCGGCAGGTAATCGGCCAAAGTAGACACTTTAAATCACAATCATCTGTATATCAGTGTACTAAAATATTTAAAGGTAAGGTTGAGTAAATCCCTGTTGAGCGCCTAAACATGGTATCGGCCAAGCGAACGCACCGTTTCGGCAAACTTTTCTTTCGGTATTATGGCCTTGTTGCGGGTACGGAGCCGGTTGTTGTAGACCGTCTGCGGCGAGTAGTGGAGCAACGCCGCGATCTTGACCGAGTCAGTGATGCCGAGACGCACAAGGGCATAAATACGCAGCTCGGTGGTCAGTGAAAGACCATCCTTGACCTGAACACGCTCCTCGGGACGCAACAGCTCGTTGAAGTCCTTCACAAAGTCGGGGTAGATGGTAAGGAATATGCTGTCAAAATTCTGATAGAACTCTTTCAGCTCATTCTGGGCCATGGCCGGTGAGTCGACAATGGCGTAAAGATCCTCAAACTGCTTAGCCCTGAGCTTGCGCAACACCAGCTTACGGAAATCATCCATCTTGTTGATATAGTTGCTGCACATGGTAAACATGTGCCCCACATACTCCTCCTTGATGATATTCGACTCCTTGAGCTGATTGTTAACATCACTCAGCTCGGCGTTCATCTCCTTGAGGCGTGTATTGGTGGCCTCCTGCGACTCACGTAGCGCCGACAGCTCTTCGACATGCGCCTTGAGCTCGCTGTTGAGCCTCGACAGGCGCTGCTGCGACTCTTTCAGGCGCTTGTTTTTACGGAACACCATCACTATGGTCAGTATCATGATCAGGGTTACCGCCGATAGCACGACGAGATATATCCTCATAAGGCGCCGCTGATAGCTGTCACGCTGGCCATATTTCTCGCGTATCATATTTTCGGTATTGGCGAGCGAGATAGCCCTTACGCGGTTGTTGTAACTCTGTGCCTGCTGCTGACAGTAATTGATATAGGCGTAAGCACGGTCAATATCATCATCCGAAAGCATCATTTTTCCCAATTCCTCAAGCGACGCGATATCCTTATTGGCTGTCTTGACATCGCAGATGGCCGAAATGGCAAGATATTTCTTTACGTTTTCGGGATCGTTGGCTGCGGAATAAAGGCGGGCAAGCAGATAGGCTTTCATGGCGTCGTTGCGGGTATCCATGCCCGACGAGTCCACATCGGCCTTGAGCTCGTTGATAAGCGGGATGTATTCCTCGGGACGCTTGTTAAGCACACTCCACCCCTTGTACCACAGATAAAGTGGATCATGTTCCGAAGCATACAGATAAGTCGAGTCCTGATACATCGCACTCATCACATAGTAATCGGTGGGCGAGGTCGTCTGTCCGCCGAGATACTGACCGAAGTGCGAGTACAGGTAAGCCAGCTGATTATAGTAGGCGCTTCTGAGTTCTTCAGGAATTTTATCAGGATTTATTCGCTCTATGGCATCCTGAGCCTCCGTGAGAAGACCGGTCACGGAATATATGAATGAGCGGTATATCTCCCACTCCATCATCTTGGACGAATCATTGAGCTGCACGGCTATCTCATAATTGCGGTCAGCATAGCGCATCGCCGAGTCAGCGTTAAACACCGAGTATTCCTCATACAGGTTCTTGTTTACCCAGTATCGCTCCTCCGATGTACGCGCCTGTGCTTCCTTACGGTGCAGCTCGGCAAGACGGTGCCGTTTCAGTCCCTCCCACTTCTCAGGATGAGCGACTACCGAGTCAAGCGTATGCAACAAGGAATCAACATCACTGTTACGAGCAGGCAATGGCAGACTCACAGCCGCCATTGCCAGTATAAGACACAAATATATAAATGATCCGTAGAGTCGTTTACGGTAAGTCATCGGTTTATCGTTCGGTATCACGTTTACGTTTAAGTGCTTCAAGATAATAATAATCGGCATAGACGAGCGGCACGTCTATCTCGCTGCCTGCGGGATGATGACCTGTGGAATGAGCCAGCAGAAAGCCCTTTCCATCCTCGGGCTTCATCGTATAAGAGGCGGTAAGACTCTCAAGTATCGAGTCGGCATAGTCCCGGTAACGGACGGCGCGGTCAGCATCGACATATCCTGCCAGTTCATAAAGTCCGGAAGCTACAAGTGCGCCGGCCGATGCGTCACGGGCCACGTCGGCATTGTCGCCCTTCTCTGTACCGGGCGCTTTCATATCCCAGTAAGGCACGTGGTCGGCGGGCATATTCGGCAGTCCGGTAAACCAGTCGGCGATAGCCACCGCCTGATCGAGATAACGGCGGTCGCCGGTGTAGCGGTGACACATGGTGTAACCGTACAGACCCCAGCCCTGACCGCGGCTCCAGAACGAGTCATCGGAATAACCCTGGGCGGTGACCTTCATGCGCACATCACCGGTTGCGGGATCGTAATCCACCACATGATAGGACGAGTGGTCATCGCGGAAGTGATTTTTCAGCGTGACGTCGGCATGGCTTACCGCTATATCACGGTAGCGCTTGTCACCGGTGGCCTCGCTCATTTTGAAGAGCATCTCAAGGTTCATCATATTGTCGATTATCACGGGATACTGCCACACCTTGGCATTGTGGTCCCATGAACGGATGGCTCCCACAACAGGATTAAAACGGGTGCAAAGGGTATTGGACGCACGCTTCACCACATCAAAATAGCTTCGCTCGCCTGTCTGCTCCCACGCTTTGCCGAAACTGTTGCCGATCATAAAGCCGAGATCATGGGTGCCACCATGATTTTTAGCCTCTTCAATGGGCCAGGTAAATGATATTGCCTGTTCGCGCCAGTAGGGGTCGTTGGTAAACTCATACATTATCCACAGTTCGCCCGGGAAGAAACCTGATGTCCAGTCATGGGCATGAACCAGCGCCAGTGATCCGTCAGCATTGAGGCTGCGCGGGTTGACACGTCGCTTTGACGCATTGCCCGTAGCCTTGCGCTCATCGGTGACACACTTTATCGCATGACGCAGCGACGCTGAGGCATTCGTATAGGCGTCATCTACATCATCAGCCGTGTAATACAGCAGATTGAAGCGTTCAGAAGGATCAAACACGCGGTATTTGCGGTACATGCTGCGGTAGTCTGCGCGGGTTGTGTCGACATAAGCCCCCACGCGCCACACATCGCGGGCCACATCCTGCTGCTTGCTCTCCCAGCCGGTCAACTGCTGTCCGGGCCATTCGCTCTGATCCTTTCCGAGATATGCGGCCACGAAATCAAGTGCTTTATAGAAGTTACGGCCATCGGGATCGGTGACATTGTCCATCTTTATGCCAAGTTTCTGAGCCATCAGGAACATGTCGATGAAATGAGTCAGATTATAGTGCGAATAGTGATAGGACAAGGTACGACGCATCTCCTGAGGCTGGCTTCCGTCAGGCTCGATCTGACGGAACATGCGGCGGTCGGGAAATTCGCCTATGATACGGCGGGCCACGTCGTCACGCCCGGCATACATGGCGATGGCGGTCACCTGTACATCATAGGCGGTCGAGTGATTATTGGCGGCGTTGGCTTCCTCGATACCCTGAGGTGACGTAAGCATCCAGTCAAGAAGATTGCTCATCCACTTTTTCAGCTGACGGTCATCCTTGCGGGTCCATGCCTTGGATCCTTCAAGAAGCGCGACGCCGTCAAGCATCTCGATAAACGAGTAACCGTCGATCAGGCCGAAGGAACGTCCCTTATTGCCGTTTCGTCCCGGTACCATCTGCGCATACTCGAAGTTAGGGTTCATACGGGTGTCGGGATTGAGGAACCATACCTTCAGAAACTCGGCAGCCTTGTCGGCATACCGCTCGTCGCCGCTCAGATACCATGCGAGTGACAGGTCGGCGACTCTGCCGGCCATTTCCCCGAGACGGTTGCGGTCCCACAGATCAATTTCCGGATTGGTGACTCCGTCACGGCTCACATAAGGCAGTCCGTCAGGCTTGGTGGGATCAGGATGATAATAGCGGGCAAGGCTCGTGTAGTCATGCTTGTCGCCGCTTGCAGCGGTGCCGGCCTTCATCATTACCGATACTGGTTTTGTTTCAAGCAGCTTATCGGCATGACTGATCAATGAATTGTAGGCGGCATTATACATCGGGCGGTCAAGCTGCGACTTGACCTCATCGAGATGGGGTCGGTTCCATATTGACTGCGCACCGGCAAAGTTGAACGATGCGGCCATGAGCATAAGTGATGCTGCGAATATCCTTGACATATTTGTTCTGTATTTAATAATTATAATTTATGCACTTTCAGGGCTGCCAGCGAGGCAGTGCCTCCGGCAGGCGTAAAATCAATATTCAGGCGTCCGTCACTACCGACGTTGGTTATGTAACGGCGGCACACCATGGATTTTGGTCCGGCAACAGTCACGGGAGCGAATTTCTCCTCAACCTGACAGCCGTTAATTTTCAAATCCATGCTTATGACACCTCCATCGGCATTGCCGCTGTTACGTCCCAGCATGTAGGCCGAAGCCTCCGATGGCTTTGCGGGATCGGCCCACAGAAGCTCGATCTCGTATGTTCCGGGCATAAGGTCAAGTCGATAACCCTCAATGCCGGCAAGTGAATGTTGCAGCAGAGGCTGATCGTCGGTAAGGGCGATTTCATCCTGGGTTACTACACGGCGGCCGCCTGTGTGACCGTAGCCTGAACCGGGAGTATATTCCCTGTCAGGTATCCAGGTGAGCGACGAGGCCGGTGAAGTATAGTAACAGTCAGAACCGACATTGACCGCCAGTTCACGTAATCCTGTATCAATCAAGCCTGACTGCATCGGTATTGCATCAAAATGGACGATATACATATCAAGTACACTGTCAGGCCGTGCGGAGGAATATACCGCCAGAAAGTTATCCCCTGCCCTCAACTCGACATCAGTCACTGCATTATAATTGACTACTGCCGCGGCAGGCATCCGCTTTCCATTGACCTCAAGCTCAATTTCAGGCAGATTGGTGTATACCTTGACGGGCCTTGTGATGCAGCGCGAGGAATCGGTGATTTCAGTGCGGACAGGCCAGTCACGGACAGCTATATGGGCCACAGTAAGCGAGTCGGCATCATTCCATGCAGCCTGATAATAGTAATATACATCCTTCTTGCGGCGGTCGTTGGTGACAAGACCCTTGTTGTTGATATGAGGCATCGACTCGGCACGGTTGGCCGACGAAAAGTCGATGAAATTCCAGTGAGATGCTCCGGCCACGAATACCGAATCCTCGATCACGGGCAGATAATGTTCCAGATATTGCTGCTGATACTCCATACTGAAGTCAAAAGCCTCGGGTCTGAGCGAATGAAGCCGCAGGTCGGAGCCGGCTCCGTATTCGCTGACTATCAGCCGGTGGTCAGGATGCTCACGGTGTTCCCGCGAAAGCTTTTCCTCAAATTCGGGAAAAGTGCCGCCATACCATCCCTGATACAGATTCCAGCCCTTGACGTCGGTGAGCTCACTAAGTCCCGCCTTGTGATACACATCGCTGCCATGGAAAGCCATCGTACTGAGGCGTGTGGTATCACATTCCTCAAGCACATCCTGGAGTCGCCGGGCAAGTTGCAGCGTGCGCTTCCATGTGGCATCGCGCCCTTCGGCAGGCACACGAAGCAGGATTTCGTTCATATATCCCCACATGACTATTGACGGATGATTGTAGTGCCGGGCGATCATATCACGCAGCATTGTCTCGCAATTGTCAGCGAATGTTTCGTCATCAGGGACATAATCGATAACCGGTATCTCTTCCCATGCTATAAGTCCGAGGCGGTCACACATCTCCAGAACCGCGTCATCCTGCGGATAGTGGCTTATACGGATAAAATTGGCACCCATATCCTTGATAAGTTGCATGTCACGGCGGTGCATGTCGTCGGTAAGGGCTATACCCATAGGTGCCTGGTCCTGATGACGACACATGCCGCGCAGCTTATAAGGCTTACCGTTCAACAGGAACCGTCCTTCATCATCAAACCCGAATGTGCGGAAACCGGTATAGACCGTTGCACTGTCGACAACCGTATTACCGTCGCTCACCGTGGCAGTGACCGAATAAAGAGCCGGTGACTCGGGCGACCACTTACGGATATCGCTTATAGCGGGTAATGACAGCTTAAATCGGGCGGTGTCGGAAACAGTGTATTTAGCCGAGCCCGACGCAACACGGCGCCCGTTGGGATCGTTGACCGTGCAGGTCAGTGTAAGACGCAACTTGCCTGGAGCGGCATTAATCAGCTGTCCGGCTACCTCAACCCATCCTTCATCTGAATCATTTATCCGCGACGTGACCTTGATACCGCTGTCAGGACCCGATGTAAGATCAAAATGACAATTGTCAGTGGCGATAAGCCATGCATCGCGGTAAAGGCCACCCATGAAAGTAAAATCGGCAGAATATGGCGGAATGCTCCTGTCGCCATTGTCAACCGTCACTTCCAGACGATGCTGTTGACCGGAAATAAGATAAGGAGTTAGGTCAAAAATATGCGATGAATATGCCCCGACACGGCTGCTGACCGTACGACCGTCAACCGCAACATCACATTTATTGGCCGCTCCGTCAAGTTTCAGATATACACGCTTGCCGGCCATCGACCGAGGCAAAGAGAGCTCCCGGGTATACACACCTTTTCCGCGGCGATAGTCACGGGTTACGTATGCATCGGAATTCCAGGAGTGAGGCAGATGCACTCCGACAGCAGCGGTATCTGCCCCGAAAGCAAACTTCCATCCGTCATTGATACTCATTACATGACGGCCGGCGGCACTGACCCGGGCCGTCATAATTATGGTCAGCGACAATAGACATAATATCGCGGAAATGTGCTTTCGGAATGATGGCATATAAGGTAGATGAGATTACTTTAGTTGCTTTTTACAAAAGTAAGTATTCTTTTCAACACCTACAACTGCAAGTAACTTTAAAAGGTAAATCCCGTCAGAAGATATCTATCTGTAATAAAGCCCATTATCCGACATAAAATCATCGTTGAAGTAAACCGGAGCTAACAAAAGTCCGGGAAGGGTCACCTCATTCCGGATTGTCAGAGTCTACTCTCCGTAGGTCTTTTCGAGGAAATCCTTTATATCCTGAACCGGAATATCGGTGCCCACGATCACACCGTCGGAATTGACAAGGATAATTTTTCCACCGGCATTGTTTGCTCGGTTGATTCTCCAGATGTTGTCACGATCATTCAGATCCACGAAGCTTTCCCAGGGATAACCGTCTTTTTCCATTGCCTTTTTCATTTCGCGGCAATTGTCGCTCTCCCTTGCCACGGCTATCACCTTGAAACCTTTGTCCTTATATTTTTCATATACCGGAATTAATTCCATGGAATGTCTTCGGCACGGACCGCACCATGATGCCCAAAGGTCAATGACTGCGACATTCCCTTTTATAAGCGACGATATCTGCTCCGTAGAACCATCCTCCCGCGTAACCTTGAAATCAGGATATTTATTACCCGCCTTCACATTCCTTGCCTCAATCAGGCCGGCTATCTCCTCAGTAAGCGGATGACCCGGGAAGCTGTTTTTATAGGTTGTCTCGAAGATCTCCTCATAAGCGGGAACATCAAGCCAGGCGCTCCATCCTTTATACATCAACGCCTGTTTGATGCATGAGAGCCCGTAAAGCGAAGGATTCTCAGATATGAAGTTTCGTTTCATACGATCACTCCTGGAATATAAATCGGCCAATTCCTTCTCATATTTCAGGTACTCTTCCGAATAGTATTCGGAACGGGAGTTGGGGTTCTCTCTGGCTTCTTTAAACCTTCCTCCCACCTCAGCCCGTATTGAATCACGTTCAGGTCCCTTAGGCAAACTTTTCAGCTTATCCTGAAGCTCCTGCACCTCCTCAGTGTAGGCCCGGTTGGCCTGAAATAAAGAGTCGATCAAAGACTGCAGCCGCTTTTCCTCAACCTGAATCTCTGAATTTTTCATATCATTGAACTTCGTTGCAAGGATATTGTCAGGAATATCCGAGGCAACGCTGTCTTTATCAGCATTAGCTTTATTATGGCAAAAAAGATTGACCGTTCCGTTACCTGAAAAGAAATTTCTCACTCGCCATGATCCGCGCTTCAGCTCATCATCAAAAATCACCTCATAAGCCTTTGGTACGGCATCATGAATAGTGTACGAGAATTTTCCATCTGTTACAGGAACGGTAATATAATCATGTACCCTGAAATCCTTGCCGGCTTCGATTATCATTGCACCGGTTGTCTCCGGACGGTCTATGAGCTCGCCATAAACATAGCAGGTTATCGAATCCTTAGGCTGTTCTTTAATGACTTGTGCTGACAATTCCGGCAAAATTCCGAAGCCACCTATGCCAAATGCGATAAATGCGGTTAATATAAATCTTTTCATGAGACAGCAAGATTTGTTTGAATATTGGCTATGTTCAGTTCATAATGTATGCAGAACTTCCGTAAAGTTACTTCTTTTTTCCAGAAGTTCCTTTAAAGATATACTATAAATAATGCACCCCAAAAGTTTTTGTCTTACTTTCGGGGTGCACTTTATACTGTTACCGTTAAGTTTCCTTATCTCACTGATGGGTGAGTCGGCGATAGGTCTTGAGAGCCTCGTCACGGACAGCCTGGCTACGGCTGTTGTCACGGCTCATGGCAAGAGCGGCTGCCGCGATGTCATTGCGGCGGAACGACTTGTTAAACCAGCCGAGAGCTTCCAGCAGGCTCACGGTAACTACCTCATCCTGCTGCGGACGGTTAAGGAATACCAGCAGATCGTCGACCATGTAGTGCATGTTGGAGTTACGCAGTGCGCGTATCTTCTGCAACTGCTGCTTCACGGTAAGGCTGTCGGAATGACACAGCTCCTGAGTACCGGTAAGACGCTCGGAGTCAGCATAAACATCGAGAGCATGGGCGATATAACCCTTGATTACCTCAGGATCCATATAATCGGTTTCCACGAATGTCGTGTCGAGGGTAGAGAGCAACAGCTTGCAGGGATATACCGATGCCGACTGCTCGACACCAAATTCAATACGCTCGCCTGTATTGTTGCGCTGACCTACACTGACAAGTGCGCGTGCAAGCTCAGGATTGCCGCACTTGCCGATAAAGTTGACGGCAAAACGCTGTATGAGCTCAAAGCTGTCATCTACGGCCATGTCAAGACACTTTACGAAGTTCTCGTCGGCAAGAACCGACAGAAGCATCATAGCCTCCATGCGCACTACCTCCGAGTCATCGTTGGTATAGGCGGCCAGCAGGGCATCGCTGTCGATAAGGCCTGCATCGGCAAGCTGACGGAGAGCCATGGCGCGCAATGCGGGATACTCACTGTCAAGATATGAGCGCCAGGCGGCGGGATCGCCGGCAAGCATCGCATTGACATCCACGTCACCGACAGGCGAATTAAACCGGAAGGTGGGATCACCGATGAAGTGGCTCTCAAGATAAGGATTGAGCTTCACCAGATTACCGGCACGCATACCGAGACCGACTGCACCGAGGTAACGGTCGGGCCACTTGTCCTGGATCACATTGACACTATTGGCGATGGCGGCGACAGTCTTTCCCTTGTCAAAGATATATGCACCGCTCAGATAACGGGGACGATGGAAAGAACCGGTATAGCATGCGTCGAGTATAACCAGGCGTACATCGGGATCAAAAGCCTCGAAATCCTCTACGTAGATGTTGAGTTTACGACCCTCGATCGAGTCACGCTCAGCCTTACCGGGCTCATCCTCGTCAGTGAACCAGTCGAGAGGCAGCCCTCCGAGATTACGGGCGATATTGGCTTTCACCGAGTCATCGGGTGTGCCCTTGCCGCGGTGACGGCGATACATGTAGTTGGCATACTCCTTTACAGCGTCGATTGCCTCCATAGGGGTAGCGGGATCGGGCTCGTCATTGAGATACTCGATTTCCTCGCCGCCATGATGGTGCAGGAGGGCTATATCGAGGTTATCGCGCTGCAGCTCGTTCATCAGACGGGTCTTGACCGAGCGGTCACGCTTATGGTCGATATAGTCGATACCCTGACGGCGGGTATGCATCCACGGGAAATTCTGCAGGAGCGCGCCCTTCTCGTCAATACGGGCATGTACTGACTCGGACACATAGCCGTGGCCGCTGAAATAGAGTATATTGTCAACTATATTGGCTTCCTGCTTGGCCTTGACAGCCTTTTTCAGGTAGTTGCGTATCTGCTCGTACTTGTCGGTGCCATCCTCAAAAGGACGTATACGGCCTGTATAGATGTCGGGCTCAAGATACTGCGCGCCTTCCGGAGCGAGTGAATAGTAATACCACTGCGGATTGACCGAGTCACGCTCTATGAAACGGAACTGCAGGTCAAAGTCATCATAAAAGCGGTCAGAAGCGACAGCCCACTGGTCACGAGGGAAGTTGCGCTGATCCATCTTGAGGGCCGAAGCAAGATGCTGTGCGTCGGTGACACGCACGATGGGTATGTCGCCGATAAACACCGCACCCTCGATAGGACATGACTTGGAGTCATACATCTTCTTGAGGCGGTCACGCAATTTGTCAGGATTATCGACACCGTCAGTCACGATAAACGGAGTCAGTCCGTCGGCTTTTACCGAAGCTGCGTATGCGTCAACTTCGGCCTTGGCCTCTTTGTAGCTCGCCGGATCAATTACGATGGCGAATCCGCGGCGCTGGCCGGCTGCTCCTGCCGTAAGTGACAGAAGCAGCGCGAGAGCGGCAAATATATGTTTCATTCAGATTGGTCGGTTAAGAAAGTCGGTTGATAGTCTGTAAGAGTTCGGCACGTACTTTTTCAGGCACATCGGGCTGTGCAAGCATATTGCGGCAGAAAGCTATGATGTCGGCACGGCGTATCGAGTTGACAAACCATCCGAGAGCCTCGGCCATATTCACGCGTACAGCCTCTGAATTCTCGTTGTCGGCGATAACGGCCATGTAGGTGTCGACATGCGGATGATAAGGATTGTTGCGCACGGTGCGTATCGACATGATACGGCCACGCTCCTTGAGATTCTTGTCGGTGATATCCTTGTTGGTGCTTTCGACACGCTCACGCTGACCGTCGAGCCACTTCAGCATGGCAGCCTTCTCCTCGGCGCTGTTATAACGGGTGGCACCGGGACCGGCATAATACTCGTTGATGGCGGCCACGACATCGTCGGGATTAAAGAGAGCCAGAGAAGTACCGAGAGTGCGACGCACGCGCTGACGCTCGCCTCCGTCGATATACGACACGAGCATGTCAGGGAGCAGGGTCTTGTCGCCGATATTGCCGGCATAGTCGGCACTCAGTCGGGCAACCAGCTCATACGGGTCGTTGACGCCCAGGCGCACTGCCTCAAGGAAGTCGGCGTTGTTGTAGCGGCTCAGCAGCTTCACTGCCTCCATACGCACTGTATTGAAGGGCGATGTGCGGTAGATCTCAAGCAGCATCGGCGACAGCTTGCCGTCCTTGTCATTGTCGGCGAGCATACGCATGGCGAGTGACTGAACGTCGGCATAGGGCGAATTCAGGAGTGACTGCCAGTAGGCCACGTCATTCTTGCGGAGCGTCATGTCGGCTGAAAGAGTGTTGGCTTCTACCGGGGCGAAACGTACTGTCGGGTCACCCTGCATGTGGCCCTCGAGAGTAGCCACCATACGGTTGTACTGACCGGCACGCATGCCGTGAGACAGCAGACCGAGCATTTCGATGGTCCAGCGGTCCTGAAGCACATTGCGGGTATTGCCCTGAGTGACGACGGTATTGCCGTTGTTGAACAGATAGTCGCCGGCGATATAGTCATCTTCATGGAACGAGCCATTGTAGCAGGCGTTGAACATCACCATTCGCGGATTGGTGGTGCGGCTGTGAAGTTCTTCCGATGCTATATTGATCTCGGTAGCCTCGATAGAGTCGTTCTTCCAGTACTCGGGATTGTCATAGTCCTTGAAAAACTCCGGAGTCAGGCCATACTCCTTTGAAAACGAAGCGATAGCCTCATCCTTAGGAGTACCCTTGGCAACGGCACGCTTCACACGGCTGTACACATTGCCGCGCATCTTCTCATAGCGGGCCTGGTCACCGCGACCTTCGGGAGCACCGTTGATATACTGCTTTGTGGGACCGCCGTGTTCATGGAACATGAATATGTCGGTCTCGGGACGCAGCAGCTCGTCATACAGTTTGTACTTCATCTTGGGATCCATGCGGAAATTCCAGTGCTTGAAGCCTGTAGCGCTGTCAAATGCCTTGGGGAAATTCTCACGGTAAGCCTTCTCCTCGTCCATCCATGCGATGAGGCAGTCCGAGTTGTAGCCGTGACCGTTAAACACCACCACGTGGTCCACGGGATCATTCTTCATAGCGTCCTTGGCAGCGGCAGCCTTGTCAAGAAATGCCGCGATGGCCTTGTGCGGATCACCGCCGAGCAGCTTCGGGTAACGTATACGGGCCGAATACCATTTGGGTGCCACCCATTGGGGTGACTCCTCAGTCAGCTCATAGTAGAACAGATGCGGCTGCTCCTCGTCCTGCTTCAGGAAACGGAATTCCATAGTAGGCACGTCATAAAAACGGTCGGAAGGCACCGATGAGTCGATCATCGGGAATCCGTCCTCATCCATCTTGAAGGCGGTGGTATTGTGCTGGGCGTTTCTCACCATGGCGACAGGCACATCGCCTACAAGCACAAATCCCTCCAGCGCGGGCTGCTCGTTGCCGAGAGCGATGATAGCCTCACGCACCTCGTCGGGCGAAGCCCAGTCGGCATGCAGGATATAAGTTGACAGTCCGTCGCGCTCCACTGCGTCGCGGTAGCGTTCGATCGACGGCAGGGTTGCCTTGTAGGTGGCTTCATCGACAACGATGGCAAAAGCCGTAGGCTGACCCTTGGTCTTGGGAGCCTCGACCACGGGGGCCGATGCATAGGCGCTCATTGCGGCTGCGGCGCCAAGCAGCAGTGTATATAGCTTTTTCATTGCTGGCAATTATTTTAAGCGGTTATAAGTACGCTCTGCGGCACTCTTGAGGGCCTTTGAGGCCTTGGGCTGCTTCATGATCTTCTCGCAGGCAGCCATGATCTCCGGGCGACGGTACGACAGATTGTACCATGCCAGGGCATCAAGCATCACGAGCTTTATCTCCTCATCCTCCTCGGGATCATCGATAAGCGCCAGATATTCAGGTACTGTCACGTGAATAGGAGTATTACGCAGCGAATTGATATAGAGCTTGCGCCACTTTTTGGACCCATTCTTGTCAAGAATAGTCTCGTTGTCGCTTACCTGACGTGACTGAGCCTTGCGCAGAGTCTCTGCGGCGGCATCGGTGCGTCCTGCAAGAGCGGCTTCAAGAGCCTTTCCGCTGAAGCTCGGCATCGAGCGCTCCACGTTGAAAGTGATGCGGGCCGACAGATTGTCATCGCTGTAGATCTTCAGAAGCAGAGGCAGATACTCGTCAAGACCGGTCTCACCCATACGGGCCACGGCCTGGCGACGGATAAACTCATAGGTATCGTCAAGTGCTTCGGGAAGGATCATGCGGTACTCGTCGCCATTGAGCTGCTCAAGCAGGAACATGGCGGTATAGCGTTCCATCGGTGACGGTGATGTGCGGAATGTCTCCACGAGCAGGGCGGGCAGTCCGGGATAATCGTTGGCCCACAGGCGGTGCAGTGCGGCCGAGCGCACGTCGGCATACTCCGACTTCAGCAGCGCCAGCTCACGGTCAGCGCTGTAAGGCTCACTGAGCAGCGCGGCGCCGTCAATACCGTCTACCGAAGGTGTAAAGCGGTAGGTCGGGTCACCTGTGATGTGGCTCTCGAGGATATTGGTCAGCTGTGCCCACTGGCCCACACGGGCGCCGAGCCACAGCATGCCGAGCAATTCATTGGCCTGCTTGTCCTGAAGCACGTTAACGGTGTTGGCGAATGTCACCACACACTTGCCCGGAGACATGATATAGCGTCCGGCGATATAGTCAGGTTCACGGAAGTCACCGTTGTAACATGCATCAAAGATCACCATGCGGCTGTTGGGAGCCAGGCCGGGGATATCCTCCAGCACCAGTCCGCGCTTCACATCGCTTATAGAGTCGGCCTTTATCAGCTCAGGCGAGTCGTATCCGGCCAGCCAGCTCTCATCAAGGCCCATTTTCCTGCACTTCTCCTTCAGCCTTTCCATATCTTCGGGAGTCCTGGCGCGGCGTGCCTGGCTGCGGAGCCCCTCCTTGATCAGCGCGACGTGCTGATCCATATATTCCGATGCGGGGATGCCCGACAGATACTGACGTGAAGGCACTCCGTGCTCGTGGAATATACTGAGGTCAAGATTTTCGCGGCTCAGCATCTTCATCACGTCCTCCTTGGGATAATCGCTGAAACTGTAGCGCATGAAGCGTGCGCGGCCGGGAGCCACGGGCGAGTCAAAAGTGCCGGGCATCTGCTGGCGCAGATTTATCATCTCGGGAGTCCATGCGGTAAGCGAGTTGCTGTAAGATCCCTCGCCGGTATATGAGTAAAACTGGTCAAGCTTATTGGCTTCGCGGTGCTGTGCGACAGCCTTTTTCAGGTAGCGGCTTATCTGGGCGTGATGATCCTCGTCACCCACACCCTTGATACGGCCCGAATAGATGTCACAGCGTATCTGCTGCGGTGACTCTATCGCAAGATCATAGTAGAAAAACGACGGATTGACCGAGTCCTGACGCAGATAGTCAAACTTCAGGTCAAAGTCATCGTAAAAGCGGTCAGACGGAACCGACGACTCGATGAAAGGATAGCTCTCCTCATCCATCTTGAATGCCGAGGTCAGGTGCTGGGCCTTGCGTACCATAGCCACGGGCACATCACCTACAAAAACCACTCCTTCAAGATTGTGCTTCTTGTAAAGTCCCTGTATGACCTTCTTCACCTGCTCGGGCGATTTCCAACGGTCATAAACAATAAAAGCCGGCAGGCCCTCTTCAGTAAGGACTGCGGCATACTCCCTGATCTCACTGCCGCAGGCATCCCATGTCGGAGTGTCGGTAATGACGGCAAATGAAGTTTTGTCAATTTTGGCGTCAGGCTTGATGACCGTCTGGGAGTAAGCCGTTACTCCCAGACATGTCACTGCCATTGCGCCGATCATCGATCGTAAACGCATAGTTGATTTATGGTATTAAGTTAGTTAGTAAGTAGCCCTGTATATCAGAAATTCACACCGACAGCCACGCTCACGTAGCTGCGCTGGTTGAGCTGGTCATGCATTGCCTTTGAATAGTCAAAGCTTACACGGCCGTATGCATTGGTCTTCTGCACCTTGCTTATCTGCTGTGAATATTCAAGTGCCACGCGCAGATTATACCAGTTGGTGGTCAGATACTCCTCGTCCTTGGCCTCGATCTCGGTCACGGTGATGTAATCGGGATTGGGACCGTTGTACACATACTTGCCCGACAGGTTCTTGTTGTAGCCATAGCCGAGGGTGGCAAGAAGGCGACGACGCAACACCTGGTCAAGTTCAAAGTTTACTTTCGTATCCACATGCATGTAGAGGTTCTCGGAGTTTTTCTCGCTTGCCGGCTTCAGATAGGTGTCGTCAAGCTTGGTGTAACGCATGCCTGCATCCACACGCCATGCATACTCATCGGCGCGGTTGCGCAGCAGCGAGTAGTCAAGTTCGGCGATACGGGTATTGTACTTCGAACGTACCGAGCGGTACAGATCAACCCAACCCTCGAAGTTACCCGAGTTATCATGCTGGGTCACGTACTGGATACCCTTGATATTGCGGCTGGTGAAGTTGGCCTTTACAAAGTTGCTGTAATTCTTGCCGGTGAACTGCAGGTTGATATTTCCGTCCCACAGGTTATCATCGGCAGCCGCATCCTTACGCGGAGCGGTATAGCTTGCATCAGCATTCTCCACGCGGCGTGAATAGCGGCCTTCGACAAGCAGGTTCACACCCTCCGAGCCGAAGTTATACTGCAATCCGCCGCCGTAACGGGTACCATGGTAGTTGGTGGTACCGCCACTACCAATCTTTTTCTCGGCAAAACCGAGACCGTACATAACATAGTAATCATGTGTTACATCATTATTTATCGACTCCATGCGCGAATCCTCTTTAAGCGAAGTAAAGCGGAAGTCGGCGCCTATACGGTGACCGGGCATAAACTCATAAGCCACGCCGGGTACAAGTTCCAGCTCAAAGTAGCGGGTATCCACACGCGGGTCACGCTGCTTGGCGGCAAGTGACGCCTTATAGGTACCCTCGATACCGAGGGCCACCTTGCCCCAGTAAAGAGGGGTGGCGGCACGGAAACTCATGTCATAGTACTGGTTGCGCCAGTCACTCTGATACGGGTCAACGATATAGAATGGCATGCCGCGGAACGGATCGGTAACCGAGGCATTGTAACCGGCCTCGTCGACATTACGGTGATCAAACGAGAACTTACCCCACACGTAAGCACTGTTGAGGTTCATGAATCCCTCGCAGTTGATCTTGACGTCGGTCTGTGTGCGGCCCTGCTGCGGACGCTTGAAATTACCTCCGAGCACATCGTAGCCGATGCTCAGGTCGGTATAGTTCTGTTTGTTGTCAAACACCGAACCTGCGGCATTCGATGAGTTAAACCACAGGCGCTTCTCCTTGAGCAGTTCAAGGGCAGCTCCGGTATAACCCTGTGCAGCGGCGGGCACTGCGCTTACACCGATTACGGCACCCAATATGGCGGTTGTTATTATACTCTTTTTCATGATTCTACGAAATCTACTGTATTTATTACTTTAATGTATGGTTCCAGGGCGCCATTTTTGAGTGGCGGTGCATCACGGGCACTACCCTGCGCTCAAAGTCGTCGGTCGAGTTATTGGTATCCTGGAATACCACTGCGCCGTTATCGCGGGTGATTACATTACCCTCCTCATCGGTAGCAAGCTTACGGGTAACGCCGAGGCCGCAATAGGTCTCGCCTACGTAGGTGAAGCCACCGTCGAGCACGGCAGGAATACGCTTGGCGTCAGCCATACTCTCGTCGTCGATACATTCTACTGCATCAAGCACGTAGCGGATAGGTATCTTGGCATAGAGAGTCTTCGAGCTTGGCTTCGACAGGTCGGTTGTCGACATGCGGGGATCGCCTACAGGATCCCATGACTCGCCTTCCGGCACCTGGAATATTACGAACGCACCGCCGAATACCGGAGTAAGGAACTGAGGGATCGAACCCTTTTCAGCCTTACCGTCATAGAATACGTGCACCATATCCTCAGCCGGCTGATCGGGGAAGTTGGCATTGTTCATGTTGAACTCAAAGTCCGAGATACTTCCGTTGACAGGTGAATTGGGATTGTACTGAGGAAGCTGGTGGTTGGCGGCAAACTGCGAGATAACGCAAGCCTCACCCGGCTCGAGGGGATAATCGGTACCGTTACCCGGGAACTTCCATACACGCACGCCGTAGGCATAGTCATTACCGTCCTCAGCGGGCCACAGCGGAAGGGTCTTGGTGGCATTACCCGGTGCAAGCTGAGCGAAGTACACTCCGTCAAGATACTGTACTGTCGAGCTGTTGTTATAGATCTCATAAAACTGGTCGCGGAAATACACACCGCCTGTCGGGGGCTTCGAACCGCAGAAATAAATCTCAGAGAAGATAAGCGGAGCTACCTTAAGACCGCTCACCTCTACAGTGATATTGGTATTCTCATCCAGAAGGGCGGTATTCAGGAGGTTACCGTTAAGGATATATTCCGATCCTTCACCGTCATAAGCCGCGCCTGACACACTCACGGTATAAACACCGGGAATAAGGTCAGTTATAGTGCAGGTACCGCCGGAGAATGTCTCCTTTACATGAATACCTTCGCTATAGTTGTTGAGGCTAACGGTCATCTCGTCGCCGGGAGTCACACCGGCCTGCGCTACCCCAAGGTTAAGATGCACATTGATACCCGAAACGTCCTTGGTATCGCCAACCTCGTTGAACTGCTCACATGACACCAGTGCCATGCTTGCCAAAAATATGCTTGTATATCTCTTAAGTTTCATCATAGTCTATTAAATTTCTAAAGATTTTTAAAATGTTAATGCCATTTCTATACCGAAATAGTATCTATTATTAAAGTCGGCTCTGTAAGTACCGGGTTCACGGTGCTTCGGACGACGGGGATAGCTGCGGAACATATTGTTGGCAAAGAATGATACTCGTACCATATCACCGATCTCCTTGGTCACATTGATATTGAAGCGACAGTAAGGACTGTAAGACTCCTTTATCTCATAAGAATGTGACACATTCTGGAGCATGTAGCCGAGTCCGGCATCGATGAAATCCTGACGGGTCTTGTATTCGCCAGGAGCGAACCAATGTACACTTGCGTCCTTAACATCGATATAACCTACCGGTATCGAGTCATTGCCATATCTTGCCCAGTCAGCCTGCTTCCATATAACCTCTGAAGTCAGTGTCACTACAAAACCTATACTGGGAAGGTTGTGAGTGATACGCAGAGCGGTATTCATGCGCTGGCTGCGGAAACGGCCGTTAGCGCTCGGATCATATATTGCCACATTGTGACGGTCGGAAGCACCACTGTTACTGTTGTCATAGAACTGGTAACTTGTTTTGTGGTCACGGCTGTCAAAGAAGGCTCCGTTGAGCATAAACGAGGTGTGGATAGCCTCGATACGGCCGAAGTTGATGTCAAACTCAACACCACGGTTGGTGGCGAAGAAGTAGTTGCCCGGGCGGACAAAGCTTGACAGTACCGGATAGCTGCCGGTCTTGACAACCTTACCGTCGGCATCGCGGTCATATACATCATACTGGAACGACTTGAACGAGTCAAACGTAGCGCTGAGTGTATATCCGTCGCGCAGACGCTCTTCGAAAGCGGTGACCGACATGGTGGTCTGACCGAATTTCAGGTCAAGGCCGATCTCGCTCTTGTAGTTACGGGCGATCTTCAGGTCGTGATTGGTCGCGTCGTATACCTTGGTGGTAGTGATCAGGAGGCGCTCGTCAGCAGGAATTTTCTCGTTAGCGAGCTCATTCATGTTCACATACTCGAAGTAAGCGTTTTCAGGATGCAGGTAAAGCAGTGACGGCATCTTGGCGGTAACGCCCCAGCCGCCGCGCAGCCATACCTTGTTGGGCAATATCTCAAATGAGCCGTTGAAACGGGGTGAAACCAGACCGCCGACCTCTGATACATTATCATAACGAACACCTGCTGTCAGCTTCAGCTCGTGAAGTCCCATCTGCCATGTTAAGTTTTCCTCGGCAAAGGCACTCAGCTGATTGATGAAGGGGATGTCGCGGTAGTTACGCGGACGGAAAGTGGCATTCTTGGCCGACAGCTCACGGTAAGGAGGAGTGTGGCGATCAAATGTCTTGCCTTTACCCACGTTACCGTCAGTCTTGTAGTCGACACCGAAGAGTATTCGGTTGTTAATGTCGCCCCAGTGCTTGAACATCGTGCCTACCAGCTTGGCATATACGTTAACCTCGCGGCTGTCGATATTGTAACGTCCTATATACGAGTCGGGCAGATAATCGGCATAACCGTTGGCATCGGCAGGACCGAAGTTGGTGATCTCATTACCGTCGCGGTCATATATATGCTGTCCGGCAAAGTTTGACAGTACCGCACCGTCGGTCATAGTGGCCGAGTAAGGTGAGCTTGCAACTGACTGGGTAGCCTGCGAGAATGACTGCTTGGAGGTATAGGTTCCGGAGAGTACGTAACGCAATGACTTCATCCAGCCACGGTTGATATTCCAGATACCGTTGGTATTTAAAGTCAGGCCATAGTCCTCACCACGTGAACTTGCATGATCGCGGGTATCGTCGGGGTTTTCCTTGCGCTGATCCTTACCATAGATAAAGTTGAGCGATGTATTGCTGCGCACCTTGCCGAATTCATTAGAATAAAGCACACGGGCCGAAGCACGGTTGTAGGTACGGTAGCTCTCAATAGGCTTGTTGGTGTTCTGGGCATAGTCGGCATTGATGTTAATCGCACCCGCACGCTGACCGAGCGAGAAACCGGTACCGATAGTACCCATATATACATTAGGATTGGCCTTGGCGGTAATACGCAGCGGCTCACGACCTGCCTTGGAGTTGATAATCACGGCACCGGTCGACATATCGCCATGCTCTACCGAAGGAATACCGCGGATCACCTCGATTGACTCGATATTGTCGGTTGAGATCGAGCGGAGATCGACACCGCCGGCAGGCGATGCGCCATTTCCCACATTGGTAGTCACAGAACCCTTGATGGTCGGGTTCATAGCCGACAGGTTGGCGTTGTTAGAAATAGGAGCACCGTCACGTATCACGGCCGTACCCATGGCATTGCTTAGAAGACGGTCGGTGTTCTTTTCATCATAGCGTCCTACCCAACGCATATTAAGCTGTTGTGTATCGCTAAGATCCTGATTCGAGCTCAGTCCACCGGGGATAAGAGACATCACATCACCAAGGCTGGTAGCCTGCATGTGGTCCATTGCCGCACGACCGATAACTGATGAGGTAGCTTCACCGGCCTGGCTGGCCTGTGCCGAAACTATAACCTCTTTCATCTTAAAGTTTTCAGCCTGCATCACGAAGTCAAGGGGTACATTCTCCTTAATTTCTACGACTTCATCGATCGGTAGCTTTCCGGTATAGGTAACTTTTACGCGTGCCTTGCCTAAAGGCACGTTATGTAGGATATAGGAACCATCCTCTTTGGTTGCTGCCGAGATTCCATAATCAGGAAACACAATCACAGCATACTCCAAAGGATATACATCTTTCTTGTCTACTTCGCTTACTATACCCTTTACCGTCGTGGTGCTCTTCTTCTCAGGAGCTGACGCCGCGATAACGGGAAGCGAAAGTACTGCGCACAGAAGCATTACTAATGCCTTCAGCACAAAATTACTGTTTCGCATTGTTAAAACTCTAAAAATATATTATTCAATAATACAAAGGTACGATAATAAATATTCATCGGCAATACCCAAAACTAAGTATTTATAGCCCAAAAGGGGCAAATATCATATATTTATTAATTGACTCCAATTTTTGTGTTAAAATGCATTATATTTTGTGAGAATCTATATTACCCCCCCCCATAATTTAACACTCGTTAACGCGAATGAAGTTACAAAACTGTTAACAAATATGAATTCATGTGCAAAATTTTACTTTCCTCAATGCTTATCACTACTTTTGCAGAACAACTGACCCATTTTAATATCAATATGAAATTTATAGGAGCACATGTATCAGTCGAAGGAGGCGTATCAAATGCCCCCGTCAATGCAAATGCCATAGGTGCAAAATCGTTCGCGCTGTTTACCCGCAATCCGTCGCGCTGGAAGTCGAAACCGATAACCGATAAGGAGGCTGAACGCTTCAAGGCCAATTGTGCTGAATTCGGCTATACGCCCGACGTCATCCTGCCCCACGACAGCTACCTTATAAATCTCGGATCGCCCGATCCCGAGAAGCTGGCCATGTCGCGCGAGGCATTTCTTGACGAAATGCACCGGTGCATGCAGCTCGGACTCACGATGCTCAACTTTCATCCCGGAAGCCACCTCAACGCTATCGATCCCGACGCATGTCTCGATCTCATCGCCGAGTCGATCAACATCACCCTCGATGCCACCGAAGGTGTAACGGCCGTAATAGAGAATACCGCCGGACAAGGCTCCAATCTCGGCTACAGCTGGGAACAGATAGCACGTATAATAGAAGGTGTACATGACAAGTCGCGCGTGGGAGTGTGTGTCGACACCTGTCACTCCATCGCCGCCGGCTATGACCTCGCCACTCCCGAGGGCTACAAGGAGGCCTGGGACGCATTTGACCGCGTGATCGGCTTCAACTATCTGCGCGGCATGCACATCAACGACTCAAAAAAGGGTGTCGGAAGCCACGTTGACCGCCACGCGCCGATCGGCGAAGGCGCGCTCGGCAAAGACTTCTTCACGATGCTCGTCAACGACCCGCGCATGGACAACATACCCCTCATCCTCGAAACTCCCGAAATGGAGCGCTGGGCCGACGAAATAGCATGGCTTTACGCGAATATTAATGAGTGATGCACAATGCAGAATGCAGAATGTATTAGGCATCCGCAGGATGCTGATTCTATCGTAACCGTGTACGCCGAGCGGAGTGGCGTGCACGGTCAGAGGCCGAGCACAGGTCAGCGTCCGTAGGCCGCTGATTCTCGACGCGACCATCCACCCGAGAATCGGCGACCTCTGCGGTCGCCATCATTTTATCACCCTTTTTACCGTAGATGCCGCTTCGCTCGGCATCTACGGCTACTGACGAATCGACGGCCTGCCGGACGTCACCTCCACTGCCCCGCCCCATTATGCATTGTGAATTGTGCATTATGCATTATGAATTGCCGATCCGACCAATTATGCATTATGAATTATGCATTATGCATTAAAATAATTACCTTTGCACCGATTAACCTCAACATAAAATTATGTCAACGTATACAGAAGACCAGAGAAAGGTGACTACCCACCGCCTTATCGAGATGAAAGGCAGGGGCGAGAAAATCGCAATGCTCACCGCCTACGACTACTCAATGGCCAAGCTTATTGACGGCGCCGGTATGGATGTGATACTTGTCGGTGATTCTGCTTCCAACGTGATGGCCGGCAACATGACTACCCTGCCGATGACCCTCGACCAGATGATATACCACGCCAAATCGGTGGTTAAAGGGGTCAACCGCGCACTTGTGGTGGTCGATCTCCCCTTCGGCACCTATCAGGGCAACAGTATGGAAGCACTCGCGTCAGCCATACGCATGATGAAGGAGAGCCACGCCGAAGCCGTCAAGATGGAGGGCGGATCGGAGGTCCGCGAGTCGATTGAGCGAGTGCTATCAGCCGGCATCCCCGTGATGGGACACCTGGGTCTTACCCCGCAATCAATCAACAAATTCGGCACCTACGCCGTGCGCGCCAAGGAAGAAGCCGAGGCCCGCAAACTCATCGAGGACGCCAAGATGCTCGAGGAGATAGGCTGCTTTGCCCTTGTGCTCGAGAAGATACCTGCCGCTCTCGCATCACGCGTAGCGTCGGAGCTCACCATCCCGGTGATCGGTATCGGTGCCGGAGGCGGTGTCGACGGACAAGTACTGGTGCTGCATGACATGCTCGGCATCAACAAAGGCTTCTCACCGCGCTTCCTGCGCCGGTATGCCGACCTCGCTCCGATCATCGACGAAGCGGTAAGCCATTATATAGAAGATGTGAAGAGCTGCGACTTCCCCAACGAAAAAGAACAATACTAAAACTAACCTTTCAAATGAAATTTACATCACTCCTACTCGCCGCTGTCGTTGCCCTCTCGGCACAGACAGTCAGTGCAGAGCATCTTAAGTCGCTTGATGCGAGCGGTATTGACAAGTCAGTGCGCGCCGGCGACGATTTCTACCACCATATCAACAACGGCTGGATGAAGGCTCACCCCCTTACTCCCGAACATGCCCGCTACGGCGCATTCAACATCCTGGCCGACAGCTCGGAGGCCCGCGTCAAGAATATCGTGCTCAACCTCGGCGCATCCAATCCCGAGCCCGGCACGGTAGCTTATAAAGTGTGGACCCTTTACTCTCAGGGCATGGACTCGGTGCGTCGCAACCGCGAGGGTGCCGAACCGATCAAGCCTCTTCTTGACAAGATCGAGAACACCCCGACCGAGGGTATGGAGGATCTTTTCATGTGGATGCAGAAGGAATATGGCTCGCCGTTTGTCGGTGTGGGTCCCATGGAAAACCTCGTCAACAGCAACGAGTATGCCATGTATATCAGCGGTGCCGGACTCGGCATGGGCGACCGTGACTACTATCTGCTCGATGATGCCTCTAACAAAGCCGTGCGCGAGGCCTACAAAAAGCTGATCGTAAAGCAGATGATGAATGCCGGCTACTCAAAGAAGGCCGCCAACCGCATCATGAACAATGTCATGAAGATCGAGACCGCAATCGCCGACTCGACCTGGACCCGCGAGCAGCAGCGCAACATCCCCGCCATGTACAATCCCCGCTCGATAGCCCAGCTCAAGGCTGACTATCCCAATATCGACTGGGACAACATATTTGTACGCACACTCGGTATCGCTACTCCCGAGACTGTCATCGTGGCCAATCCCAACACTGTAAAGCAGGGCAGCAACCTCAAGGGCTCACTCACCGAGCGCGAGATCAAGGACTATTACCTGTGGGACCTCGTGTCGGGCGCTTCAGGCAAACTCAGCGATGCATTCACCGACGCCAACTTCGAGTTCAGCAAGGTAAAGAGCGGTGTACAGCAGCAGCGTCCCCGCTGGAAGCGCGCCCTCGGTGCCGCTGAAGGCGCAATGGGCGAGGCCGTGGGCCAGCTCTACGTTGAAAAGTATTTCCCCGAGTCATCAAAGGAATACATGGTAGGCCTCGTCGAGAACCTCCGCACGGCCCTCGGCAAGCACATCATCAACCTCACCTGGATGAGCGACGACACCAAGCTCAATGCCATCAAGAAGCTCAACGCCTTTACAGTCAAGATAGGCTATCCCGACAAGTGGAAGGATTATTCGGGCCTCGTGATCGATCCCAAGCTCTCCTACTTCGAGAATATGCACAATGTGGGAATGTGGCATCAGGCTCAGGAGCTCGCCAAGTGGGGCAAGCCGGTTGACCGCACCGAATGGGGCATGACTCCGCAGACTGTCAACGCCTACTACAATCCTCTGGCCAACGAAATCGTATTCCCCGCCGCTATCCTCCAGGCACCTTTCTTTGACCCCAACGCTTCTGACGCCGAGAATTACGGCG
>CAZIPQ010000007.1:30977-38330 GCA_964541165.1 uncultured Muribaculum sp. | reverse complement strand
TTTTGGGTAAAACATTTTAGAAAACAAGACCGGATTTTCGGGGGTACAGGGAGGGTATGGGCAATAAAAAAAGTAGTCAGCCAATGGCTAACTACTTGATTTTCAGTGACCCCGGAGAGGCTCGAACTCTCGACCCAATGATTAAGAGTCATTTGCTCTACCAACTGAGCTACGGAGTCATCTTGTTTTGCTTTAGCGATGCAAAGGTACGGCTATTTTTTGAATTGACAAATTTTTTTGAGACTTTTTTGAGCAATATAGTAAATTTAGTGTCATTTTGGCCGTGAAGAGTGCCCCCACCGTAGTTTGAAGGGGCGGGAGTGGCAAGTTTTTCGTAATTTTGCGACATGAAATTTTCCGATTATTCGAATTATTACGGGAGTATTCTGAAGCTGGGATTTCCGATACTGGTGAGCCAGCTTGGCATGATAGTGGTGGCGTTTGCCGACAATATCATGGTGGGCCGTTATTCTACCGAGGCACTGGCTTCGGCTTCGTTTGTCAATAATGTGCTCAACATGGCTACTTTTGCATGCGTCGGTTTCACTTACGGCCTCACTCCGCTTGTCGGTGCCCTTTTCTCTCAGAAGAGCTATGGCCGTATCGGTGAGCTGCTGCGCAATGCCGTGCTGGTCAACGTGCTTTTTGCCCTGCTCGTGACGGGAATAGCACTTACCGTGTGGCTCAATGTGGAGCACCTCGGTCAGCCGGAGGAACTGCTGCCGCTTATCAAGCCGTATTTCTTGATCATCATGGCCGGACTAATTCCCACTGCGTTGTTCAATGTGTTCGCGCAGTGGCTTTTCGCCATCAACAATACATCGTTGCCGATGTGGATCATACTTGGCTCCAATGTATTTAATATCTTGGGCAATTATATGCTGATCTACGGTCACTGGGGATGCCCGGAGCTGGGGCTTATGGGCGCCGGTATCAGCACCCTGGCATCGAGGATTCTGGGACTTGTAGTGGTTGTGGCTCTTTTCGTGGGCATGAAGAGTTTCAGGGCCTATCTTGACGGGTTTGTCGGTGCGAGGGTGTCGCGCAGGATTTCCATGCAGGTGAGCCGCACGTCATGGCCGGTATCGCTGCAGATGACCCTTGAGTCGGGTTCGTTCAACATAGCCGCCGTGATGGCCGGCTGGATAGGGGCCGTGAGTCTGGCTTCATTTCAGATCATCGTCATTACCGGCACCCTGGGATTTTGTATATATTACAGTATGGGAGCCGCCGTGTCGGTACTCGTGTCTAATGCCGCCGGCCTCGATGATCGCCGTGCCATGCGGCGCATCGGATTTGCCGGCTATCATATCATCCTGGCGCTCGCCGCAATATCATCAACCGTTTTCGTGCTGTTCGGCCAGGATCTGATACATGCCTTTACTACCGACGAGACGGTCATCCGGGCGACAGTGGTGCTGCTGGTGCCCCTTGTGGCCTATCAGCTCGGTGACGCCACGCAGATAAATTTTGCCGGCGCGCTGCGCGGCACGGCCAATGTGATGCCGATGCTGTGGATAGCCTTTGTGAGCTATGTCGTTGTCGGAATTCCCGCCACTTATGTGCTTGCGTTTCCGTGCGGGCTCGGCACCTACGGTATCATTTTGAGCTTTTCCGTGAGTCTGTTTCTGGCGGGAGGCCTGTTTCTGTACTATTTTCTACGCACAATCAGGCGCTGACTGTAAATTTTTGCCATCGTTCAAGGGTTATAAGATAATTTAGTGTATATTTGTAACATAATTACCTAATCATATTAGTTATGAAATTTGCCGACCAATGCTATAAGGTGTTTGCTGACACTACCCAGCTGTATCATGCCACTGACGACGTAGATGCCGTGGTGGCCAATCCGTTTCCCGAAGGATCAATCGAGCATACGCTTTTTGCCAAAAACTGGATTGATGCAGTGCAGTGGCATCTTGAGGATATAATACGTGACGAGAATATCGATCCCGTGGCAGCACTGGCATTGAAGCGTCGCATCGACCGCTCAAATCAGGACCGCACCGACATGGTGGAGGAGCTTGATACCTATTTCCGCGAAAAATACCGCGACGTGGCAGTATTGCCCGACGCTACAATTAATACCGAGAGTCCCGCATGGGCTCTCGACCGCCTGTCGATCCTTGCGCTGAAGATATATCACATGCAGGCCGAGGTGGCACGTACCGACGCGTCGCCGGCGCATATAGCCAAATGTCAGGCCAAGCTTGACGTTCTGCTCGAGCAGCGTGCCGATCTTATCACGGCCATCAACCAGCTGCTTGACGATATCGCTGCCGGACGCCGCTACATGAAGGTGTACCGCCAGATGAAGATGTATAACGATCCCGATACCAACCCGGTGCTTTATGGCCAAAAATGACCGGCAACCGAAGTGCGTGCTTGTGGCGCGTTTTTCGGCTATCGGTGACGTCGCGCTGTCAATACCTGTGGTGTACTCCGTATGCCGCAGCAACCCTGACACCCGTTTCGTCTACATAACCAAGCCCGTACAGACGGCACTGTTCATCAATCCTCCGGCCAATCTTACCGTGGTCGGTGTCGATGTCAAGGAGAAATACAAGGGCTTCGGCGGCATGCGCCGGCTGCTCAATGAACTGGTGGCCGAATATGGCATCGATGCTTTTGCCGATCTGCACGGAGTGTTGCGCACCTATATGCTTCAGGTGCTCTGCACGTTGCGTGGCATAAGGGTGCGGTCGATACGCAAGGGACGCCGCAACAAACGAGCCCTTACACGCGCCCGCAACAAGATAATGCTGCCGCTGCTGTCGTCACGCGCCCGTTACCGCGAGGTGTTCTATGGCTTCGGCTTCAATATGGACAGCGAATTCACGAGTCTCTATGACGGCGGCAAGGGTGACCCTGCGACATTTGCATCAATCACCGGGCCCAAGCCTGAGGGAGAGCAGTGGATCGGCATTGCGCCCTTTGCCAAGCATGTCGGAAAGATATATCCTCCCGAGCTTATGGAGAAGGTTGTCGAGCAGCTCTCACAGCGCCCGTCGACCCGTATCTTCCTGTTTGGAGGTGGTCCGGAGGAGGCCGCCGTCCTGTCAGGCTGGACTGAGAAATACCCGAATGTGACTAACCTTGCCGGCAAGCGTCTCGGTTTCGGAGTCGAACTTCCGTTGCTCAGTTATCTTGACCTGATGGTGTCGATGGACTCGGCCAACATGCACCTTGCCTCGCTTGTCGGCGTGAGGGTTGTCAGTGTGTGGGGCGCCACTCATCCTTACTGCGGATTTAAAGGCTACCGTCAAAAGGAGAGCGATATCGTACAGCTGCCCATGCCATGCCGTCCGTGTTCGGTGTTCGGCAACAAACCTTGCCGTCGCGGCGACTACCATTGTCTTGCCGGCATACCGCCTCAGGTGATCGTCAACAAAGTATTGTCAATACTTAACCGTAAGGAATGATGGCTGAGGAAGATTTTGACATACGGGCCTCGCGCTCAGGTGCCGACGCCGACCGCGACTTCGAAAAGGCCCTGCGCCCCTCGGAGTTCGGATCATTCAGCGGTCAGGAAAAGATAGTAGAGAATCTGCGGGTATTTGTGGCTGCCGCCCGTCTGCGCGGCGAGTCGCTTGACCATGTACTGCTGCACGGCCCTCCCGGTCTCGGAAAGACAACATTGTCGCAGATCATAGCCAATGAACTCGGCGTGGGCTTCAAGATCACTTCCGGGCCTGTACTTGACAAGCCCGGCGATCTTGCCGGTATACTTACCTCGCTTGAGCCCAACGATGTGCTGTTCATTGACGAGATACACCGTCTGAGTCCTATTGTCGAGGAGTATCTATACTCGGCGATGGAGGACTTCCGCATCGACATAATGATCGATAAAGGCCCCGGAGCACGCTCGGTACAGCTGTCGCTGGCACCATTCACGCTTATCGGCGCCACTACCCGCAGCGGCCTGCTCACTTCGCCGCTCCGCGCGCGTTTCGGCATCAACTGCCATCTTGAATACTATGACCACGAGGTGCTTGAGCGTATCATACTGCGCTCGTCGTCGCTGCTCGGCATGAAATGTACCGGCGAGGCCGCCCATGAGATAGCGATGCGTAGCCGCGGTACCCCACGTATCGCCAACGCTCTGCTGCGTCGCGTGCGCGATTTCGCACAGGTCAAGGGTTCGGGTGTGATCGAGCCCGAGATCACGCGGTTTGCCCTCAATGCGCTCAATATCGACCGTTACGGACTGGACGAGATCGACAACAAGATCCTCACCACCATCATAACCAAGTTCAAGGGTGGTCCGGTGGGCCTGTCCACCATAGCCACGGCGCTTGGCGAGGATGCCGGCACGATAGAGGAGGTATACGAACCATTCCTCATCAAGGAGGGATTTATCAAGCGCACCCCACGAGGCCGCGAGGTGACGGAACTTGCCTACGTGCATCTGGGCCACACGCGTGAGGCCACGCTATTTTAAGTGCTACATACACAGAACAACTATTTTACAGAATGGGAGTAATAAAGAGTCTGGCCAAGGACACGGCAATATACGGTCTGAGCAGTATCGTCGGGCGTTTCCTCAACTGGTGTCTCGTGCCGCTTTACACTCAGCTCTTTCCGAGTGCCGAGTATGGAGTTGTGACCTACGTCTATGCCATCGTTGCGCTGGCGCTGATCATTCTTACCTACGGCATGGAGACGGGCTATTTCCGTTTCTCCAACCATGAACGGTATCATGACGTGAACGAAGTGTACACCACATCGCTCATCTCTCTTGCCACCACGTCCACACTGTTCTTTGTGCTGATCCTGATATTCCTTCAGCCGGTCACCAAGGCCATGCACTGTCAGGGTCATGAGTCCTACGTGTGGCTGATGGCACTGGCTGTGGCTATAGATGCGTTCACCTCTATACCGTTTGCCGCGCTGCGAAATAATAAACGCCCCGTAAGGTTTGCGGTGCTCAAGCTCATAAATATCGCGCTTAACATCGGGCTCAACCTGTTTTTCCTTCTGTTGTGTCCCTGGTTGCTGCGTGTTGCGCCGGGATCGGTGTCGTGGTTCTATGTCGCCGATTACGGCATCGGATACATATTCCTGTCCAATCTGATTGCGTCGGCGGTGACGCTGTTGCTGCTTATCCCCGATATCACCGGCATACGCTGGCGCTTTAACAGCAAGTTGCTCTGTGACATGCTGAAGTATTCGGCACCGCTGCTTGTGCTCGGTGTGGCCGGCATAATGAACCAGACCATCGGCACTATCCTTTATCCCTCGCTCGTCACCGATAAGGCCGAGGCCATGCAGGGACTCGGTATCTACGGTGCAAACTATAAGATCGCCATCGTCATGGTGATGTTTATCCAGGCTTTCCGTTTTGCCTACGAGCCGTTTATCTTTGCCCAGAACCAGCGACGCGGCGAGGACAAGCTGCAGGCTTACAGCGACGCGATGAAATATTTCGTGATCTTCGCAATGCTCATATTCCTTGCGGTGATGTATTATCTTGACATACTGAAATATTTCGTTGCCCCGGCTTATTTCTCCGGACTGAAAGTAGTGCCGGTGATCATGTTGGCTGAATTTTTCTTCGGAGTGTTTTTCAATCTGTCACTGTGGTACAAGCTCACCGACCGCACCATGTGGGGTGCCTGGTTCTCTCTGCTCGGACTGGCGGTGACCATCGGGCTCAACGTGGTGCTTGTGCCGGTCATGGGCTACATGGGATGTGCGTGGGCTGCATTCGCATGCTATCTGGTCATGATGCTCGCAAGCTATGTAGTGGGGCGGGTTAAATTCCCGATCGACTATCATGTGGGACGCATTATCTTCTATGTCGTGCTGGCCATGGTGCTCTATGCTGTCGCTCTTGCGGTGGTCATTCCCGTTGAGTGGGCCAATCTGCTGTGGCGTACGGTATTGCTCGTAATTTACCTCGCCGTGGTGTGCCGCGTGGAGAATATCAATATCAAACAACTCTTGCCATTCCGCCGATAATGAAACTGCTGTCATCCGCCGAAATAAAGTCGCAGCTGAAGTCTTATTTTGACATAAGCTCATTTCTGCTTCCTCAGGAGCAGGCTGAGGAGGTGATCCGCGAAGGGGTATCTTTCCGCGGCATAAACATCATCATCCTGATTGTCGCCATCTTCATCGCGTCGCTCGGACTGAACACCAATTCGACTGCCGTGATAATCGGAGCCATGCTCATTTCGCCGCTGATGGGTCCGATCATCGGCATCGGGCTTGCTGTGGGCATACAGGACTTCGAGCTTATCACTCGCTCGTTCCGCAACCTGTTTATGGCGGCATTGTTCAGTGTGGCCACCTCATGCATATACTTTCTTATCTCACCGGTCAATGAAGGACATAGTGAGCTGCTTGCCCGCACGTCACCCACCATTTATGATGTGTTCATCGGCTTCTTTGGCGGTGCGGCCGGTATTCTTGCCATAGGAAGCCGCGTCAAGGGCAACGTTATTCCCGGCGTCGCTATAGCCACCGCGCTTATGCCGCCGCTGTGTACCGTGGGCTACGGACTTGCCACGTGGCAGATGAAATACTTCTTCGGCGCGCTGTTTCTGTTTTTCATCAATTCAGTATTCATCGCCTGCGCCACAACCGCCGGCGTCAAGATGATGCGTTACCGTGTAAAGGATTTTTCCAATCCGCAGAGAGCGCGTAAAGTGCGCCGGCTCATCTATTTGATAGCCGTGCTCACGATGATCCCCGCCACAATAATGACCTACAACATGTATCGCCAGAACACGTTCATCAACAACTGCAACCGGTTTGTCGACGATGAGTGTGTGTTTGACGGCACGCAGGTACTCAGCCATAAGGCCGAAATGACGCCTGATGGCAACACGCTCACCGTATCGCTCGTAGGGCGCGTATTGCCTCAGGACTCGCTGCTGCTTGCCCTTACCGACCGGCTGCCGGAATATCATCTTGCCGGCACACGGCTGCGCATCGTACAGGGTGCGTCGGGCGCTCCGGTCGATGTGAGTCAGGCCACATCGAGCATGCTGCGCGATATGTATCAGGTCACTCAGGCCACCATCGCCGGTCAGCAGGCCCTCATTGACTCACTGCGAGGGGAGTATGCCAACGCTGTGCGCGTCGATACCATGGGAGCGGTGATCGCTCCTGAGATTCATGTCCTCTTTCCGCAGGTTAAGAGTATTGCGGTGACACGCATGCTATCGGCCGCGGTAGGCGGCAGTCATGCGCTCGACACACTGAATGTGGCCGTGGTCAGCTATTCCTCTCCGATGCCTTCGGCCGAAGAGACCAAATTCCGCCGATATCTTGAAGCACGCCTCGGCGTGACGTCCGTCACGATGCTTACCCGTTAGCGGACCTCTCCGAGGCCCGTATGACATGCGG
>CAZIPQ010000007.1:2065-30877 GCA_964541165.1 uncultured Muribaculum sp. | reverse complement strand
TCCGTCACGATGCTTACCCGTTAGCGGACCTCTCCGAGGCCCGTATGACATGCGGATCCTTATCACCCCATACCATCGCGCCCGATGGGCGCTCGATATGGGGCTTCCACCGCGGCTCCGCCGCTCGATATGGCGGCCTCCAGGACCACACCAGCGACACATGCGGCATCCGGAGCATCGTAGGTATGAGCTATGAAATCATCATCGGGGTCATCGATCCATGCAACCATAGTGTAACCATGAGGATAGACATGGCGATTCGTGTTGGATTTATCCTTTTTAAGGACACGGTATGGAGTTATGTCCAGCTGCATGATTTATTTTTCATGTTGCTGTCGATTCTTTTTACTTTATCGTTAACTTTGTAATAGTATTAATTTGAGTAGAAGATGAACCTTAAATCGAATTTTGGACTCCGGGCGCCAAGGTGGATGGCAGCCTTATGTATGGTGGTGACGGCACATGTGTCAATACTTGCGGCTCTGCCTCAAGTGTGGCCCGCGCCGGAATCGGAAGTGTCGCCGGACACACGGCTTACAATTACGTTTCCCTCGGCTCCGACTTTAGGACAAACCGGCATCATACGTATTTTTGACGCGGCGACTGACCGGCAAGTCGACTCACTCGACCTATCGATACCCGCCGGTCCCACAAAGCCAACCACACTCCCCAAGGCTCCCTATACTCTCGAGCCTTACAATTATTATAAGCCGAGGATGACAAACGCGACATGCGTTCCCGGAACTCCGTCAGGTACTGCGGCACGTGACACCTCCCGCTACCAGCTCACGATCATAGGCGGATTTACCGACGGCTTCCATTTTCACCCCGTTATCGTCAAGGATAACACCGCCGAAATATATCCTCACCACAATCTTCTTGAATATGGCAAGGAATATTATGTGACCATCCCTGCTGAAGCCTTCTCGCTTGAGAAGGGCAAGTTCAAGGGGATCGGGAAGAAAGACGGCTGGCGCTTCAGAACCAAGGCGGAGGCACCTGACCGGAATAGCAGGAATCTGACCGTGGCACGTGATGGTTCGGGTGATTTCCTTACAGTTCAGGGAGCACTCGATCATATCCCCGATTTCAATACCGATCCATGGCACATATTCATCAAAAACGGTGACTATGAAGAGCTGGTATATTTCCGCAATAAGGCAAATGTCACCATCGAGGGTGAAAGCCGCGAGGGTGTATATGTCCATTACCCCAACAACGAGGTTTTCAATCCACATCCGGCCGACGTCAGCACCAACGAATGGCTCGGCACATTCCCTTCACGGCGTAGTGCTTTCACCGTTGATCACTGCAGCGACATCACATTAAAGAATTTCACCGTGGCCACAACTCTCGTAGGACAGGCTGAAGGCCTTCTGGTCAACGGCAACCGCATCCGTCTGCTTGACCTTACCATACTCGGTTCCGGCGACGCCCTCCAGGCCAATGGCCCTACTTATCTGCGCAACTGCCGCATCGAAGGTCATGGCGACACAGTGCTGGGCCGCGGTCCCTGCTTTTTCAAGGACTGCACTCTCGTATCGCAGCACGCATTTGCCTGGATCCGCAACGGCAGCGCCAACCATGGCGACGTGCTTGTCGACTGCACTCTCATCGGCACTACCGAACGTGCGGTATTCGCACGCACCAACAGTTCCTACCCTAATGCCGAGTTCGTCCTGATAGATTGCCGCGTAGAGGGGATTCCCCCGCAAGGCTGGAGCGGTCTTGACAAAGAGAATACTGAATACGTGCACTACTGGGAAGCCGGCACAGTCAATCTTTCCGACGGTAAGCCCGCCGACACTTCACACCGCATGCAGGGCTCACGCGTGCTCGACACCAAGCGCGACAGCGCCCTAATAGATCTCTACCGCAATCCCGCATGGGTGCTCGGCGGCTGGGATCCGGAAAAATAGCCGTAGGAATTTAAATATTATTAGCACGGCAGAAATGGTTGCATAGTCAACTATTTCTGCCGTGAAATGTTTTATAGATACAATGAAGAAAGAAACACATATAACAGACACCCCGGCACTCGGATGCTTGATCGGAACCGCCTATCAGGCATTGCTTAGCCAGCTTGCATCGGCACTCAAAGATGCAGGACTCGACATCACCACAAGCGAATATCTCGTATTGCGTGCCATATATTGCCGCGACGGCATGCAGCAATGCGAAATCGCCGATATGGTGGGAAAAGACAAGTCATCAATATGCCGTTGCGTAGCCTCGCTTGAAAAGAAAGGACTCGTAACCACCGAGCCGGTGAGCCACAAATGCCTGAAGGTGTATATTTCCGAAAAAGGGGCTGTCGTAAAGCCGCGCATAATGACGGTGGCCGCCCTACGCCATAAGGAACTGACCGAAATGACCACCCCGGATGAACTTGAAACATTCACCCGAATACTTGAACGAATAATTGCTAACAATCAAAAATAAGAAAGGAAAAACAACTATGATGACACTTACTATCTGGAGCGACTTTGCATGTCCGTATTGCTACATTGGTGAAACACGCCTTCAGCAGGCTATCGATGAACTCGGCATCAGGGATGACGTACAGATCGACCTGCGCGCATTTGAGCTTGATCCCACCGCACCCAAGGAGGTTACCACCACTACTCCCGAACGTTTTGCGATGAAATACCGCCTGTCGGTTGAGGATGCAAAGAAGCAGATAGAGCATATATCGGCACTCGGCAGAGAGGCCGGCCTGGACTTCCGCTATATGACCACTCAATATTCCAATACCCGCGATGCTCACCGCCTGATGAAACTCGCCGAGGCAAAATATGACCGTGCTACCGTAGGACGCCTGAACGAGGCTCTTTTCGCAGCATATTTTACCGAAAACCTTGTATTGTCAGACCACAAGGTGCTTATCGACAAAGCCGTATCGGTAGGTATGGACGAGAAAGAGGTCAGGGAGATGCTTGACTCCGACCGTTACGATGACGAGGTGCGCTTCGATGAGCGCGAGGCAGCCATGCGCGGTGTGCGCGGTGTACCGTTTATCGTGTTCAACGGTGGCTTCGCCGTACCGGGTGCATTGTCGGTCGAAGGCTTCAAGTCGGCCCTTGAGCGTGAAATGAAAAAGCAGCAGAAGGACTCGGAACAATCAGCCGGCGAACGTCCTCACGTATGCGGTCCCGACGGCTGTCAGCTTTTGTAAGGAGGAATCCGCAATGATACGACAACTTACAGTACAGGGCGTTTTCGCTGAAAACTGCTATTTCTATATCGACGACACCACCAAGGCCGGGTTCATCATCGATCCCGGCGCACAGGCGGGTCTTATCTACGACACGGTGATCCGTAACGGATGGCACATAGAGAAGATACTCCTGACACATGGTCACTTCGACCATACGGGAGCCGCCGAACTGTTGCGCGAGAAGCTTGTGGCTCCTATCTACATCTATCCGTCGGATGCACGTTACCTCACCGACACCTACCTCAACCTGAGTGCCAATTCCGGCCACCCGGTCACGGTGACTCACTACGAGGAGCTGTATGACGGTGAAATTATCCGGCTCAAAGCCAACTCATCATTTTACCTTAAGGTGATCCACACTCCGGGCCATACCCCGGGGTCGGTCACCTATTATTCACCTGACTCCGCGGCCGCATTTGTAGGCGACACACTTTACCAGCACGGCCCGGGCCTTACGAATTTCCCGGGAGGCAACCGCCGTGAGCTTGAAGAGTCGATCGTAAGCAAAATCCTGACATTGCCCGATGATACGGTGCTGCTGTCAGGCCACTCCTCGCCTATCACTGTAGCCGAGGAAAAGCGGATGCTGTTAGGATAAAGGTAACGTTAAATGATAACCACGGCTCTTGTACAGTTCAGTGAAATTAAGTAAATTTGTACCTAACAAAGTACAGCACATTAATCAAGGAACTACCGTATGAGCAGAATTGATTTGGTCAGGTTACGCAAGAGGGCCGGCATGAGCCAACGTGAGCTCGCCGACCGGCTTCAGGTTCGTCCGAGCTTCCTGTCGGCTATTGAAAATGGCCGCAGCCGCATACCTAATGAGAAACTGGAAAAGATCAAGGATATATTCGAGCTCGACTCTCTTGACGATTATATCATTGATGCGGCAGAGGAGCACGCTGTACCGCCGCACACCCATGCCACCGACCAGAGCGAGGCCCTCGCGCAGCTGCTCAACCACTTCCATGACCTTGCACACCAACATGCCCGCTCAAACTCCGGACAAGACGCCGACACATCGGAACGTCTCGACTTCCTTACCCGGCGCAATGACCGGCTGTCGGAGAAAGTGGATAACCTGCGTGATGAAATAGACCGGTTACGCGAGGAAAATCTGCGGCTCAAGGACCTGCTCGTAAAAAACGGAATCTCCTATTGACTTAATTCAGTCGTCTTACCACGACGATATACTCATCCTTGCTGGCAGCGACCACTTCGGCACGATAGCCCCATGACTCAATCATACGGGCCAATGCATGTGCCGGAGGCAGATGATCGCTGTCAGATTTACGTTCGTGATGTATGTTGTTTATGAAAACCTCATCACACGGGAAAGCGATCACTATACATCCCTCAGGAGCTATATTCATGGTAAACAGCCATTGAATCGTATCCGCAGGGGCATGAAGATGAGGATACACTGAATAAAGCATCGCCACGTCATATATACCGGGAATCTGTTCCTCCTCAAAATCGATCCTTAAAAACTCCACATTTCCAAGATCGCCATATTTCTCTATGGCGCGTGAAAGCATTCCCTCGGAAAGATCAATCGCGGCAACATGTCCGCTATCTCCCACCATTTCACTGAGATAGGGCACAAGGACTCCGGTACCGGTACCGAGATCAAGCACCCTGCTCCCCTCCTTTATCGGGAGACGGCTGAGAATAGCCATGATGCGCTCGGGAGTCGAGCGCACTTCATTTGCATCCCATGTAGGGGCAAGCATGTCGAAAAAGTCTACCTCGGATTGAGTCATACGAACTTTACTATAAAGTAATCTTTCAGTAAATATACTGACAAAGTTAACCAAATTATAGTAAACAATCAAATTATTTTGTTAACTTTGCCCGGATTTATGACTAAATGCACTAATTGAACCAAAATTATGAACCGATCCCTGCTTGTATTGCTGCCGATTGCCCTTGCTGCCTCAGTAACGACGGAAGCCACCGAGACCCTGCGCGACACTATGAAACTCAAAGAGGTATTCGTGACCGCTCCGCTTAAAACCGATCCCGAACTTATCCCTCTGAACGTGACACAGGTCACCGGTGCCGAGATCGAAAAATCAAGCGAAAGCTCACTGCTTCCCATACTGGTATCCAAAGTGCCGGGACTGTTTGTGTCAGAACGTGGATTCGCAGGCTATGGAGTGTCGGGAGGAAGCGCAGGAATAGTTAACATACGCGGTGTGGGACAGACCAACAAAGTGCTTTTCATGATCGACGGACAGCCGCAGTGGGCCGGTGTGTTCGGACATAGCCTTTCCGACACATACGTGGCCAACGGCGTCGAGCGTGTGGAGGTGGTCAAGGGTCCGTCATCGCTGCTTTACGGTTCAAACGCAATGGGCGGCTCGATCAACATCGTCACGCAGACACAGAAGCAGGACGGCCTAACAGGACGTGCGCGCGCCATGTTCGGCTCATTCTCCACCCAGAAGTTCGCCATGTCATCAGGCTACAAGAAAGGGAAATTTTCAGCCACTCTTTCAGGACAGCTCGACCGCAGCAACGGCAATCGCGCCGGCAGCGCGTTCTGGCTCGCCAATGAGTTCGCGCAGCTCAAATATGCCGTATCAAACAACTGGAGTGTGGCCGGTATGCTCGATATGACCCAAAGTCACGCCAACAATCCCGGCACGATACAAAGCCCGCTGGAAAACATGTGGACCGGCATCACCCGCGGCACAGGTGGCGTATACATCAAAAACACGTATGACAAACATGATGGCGGCATACAGGGCTATATCAACTGGGGACGTCACAATGTCGATGACGGCAATGCTCCGGGAGAGGCTCCCCGTACCTACCTGTTTCATTCGACCGACTACAACATGGGCATCACCGCCTATGAGTCATTTTACCTTTGGAAAGAAAACACCCTGTCGGCAGGTATCGACTTCCAGCACTGGGGCGGCGAGATATGGAACACCGACAAGGCCGACGAATCGATTCGCTCATCCGAGGCCAGTCATCATGTCAACGAGATAGCCGGCTACCTGATGATGCAGCAGGGTTTCTTCAACGACTTCCTCAACATCAACGGCGGCGTGCGTCTACAGCACGGTTCGACCTACGGCAATATATGGGTGCCACAGGCCGGATTTATCGTAAAACCCGGTCATGCGTCACAGATCAAGGCTTCGTTCAGCAAGGGCTTCCGCGCACCGAATATCCGCGAGCTCTATCTCTATCAGCCCGCCAATCCTGACCTGAAGCCTGAGTACATGCTCAACTATGAACTGAGCTATCGCCAGCACCTGATGGATTACCGGCTGATGCTGGGCGCTGCAATCTATTATATCGACGGAAAAAACATGATACAGACCGTTCGCATAGATGGCCGTCCCCACAATGTCAACACCGGCAAGTTCCACAACAAAGGTTTTGAGCTCGAGGCAGCCTATAACATTCTTTCCAATCTTCAGGCAAGCGCCTCATGGTCGTATCTGCATACTAATTCCGACAATCTCTACTACGCCCCGAAGAATAAGCTGAATGCTGAAGTGACCTATGCACCGGGCGATTTCAGCTTCACGCTTGAGGAAATGAGCATCTGGGGACTGAAAAACGAAAATCCCGACAAGGCTTCAGTCAACTACTCACTCCTTAACCTTCGCGCCGCCTACACCCTCAAGGGTAACGTGCCGACAACACTTTCAATAAAGGTCGACAACATCACCGACAAGCACTACGAGATCATGTACGGCTGTCCGATGCCGGGCACCACTATAATGGGTGGTGTTGAGTTCAAGTTCTGACAATAGACCGTATCAGCCATGAAACCACGCCTTGCGTTGCTATATTTCCTCCAGTTCAGTGTCTGGGGTTGCTATCTTACCAGTTTCGGCCAGTTTCTTGGAGCCGGAGGACTCGGCAGCGACATAGCCTGGTTTTATGCCGCCATAGGTCTTGTGTCCATCATCACCCCGTCGCTCCTCGGACGCCTTGCCGACCGCACGGGACGTCCTGAGCGGCTGCTGGGAATGTGTCATCTTATGGCAGCCGTGGTCATGGTGGTGATGTGGCGCTACGGCATGACTCACGCCCATCATCTTGAGTTCAGCGTATTTTACCCGCTTTACCTGCTGTTTCTTGCGCTCTATATGCCGACTATGGCACTCGCAAATACCGCCACATTCGGCCTGCTTGCCCAAAGCGGCCACAACACCGTCACTTCATTTCCGGCAATAAGGATATGGGGCACGGTGGGTTTCGTCGCGGCCATGTGGTGGGTTAATTCAGCTTACTGGAACGACGGATCTTTGGGATTCACGTTCAGCGACAGCGTCGATACGGGTCATCTGCGCTTTCAATACAACGCCATGCAGCTTCTCTGCAGCGGTGTCATGGGCTTCATAACCGCAGGATATGCCTTTACCCTGCCACGGCTCAGATCAATCAGGAATACCGACTCAGCCAACCGCGGCTCACTGGTGTCATCCCTTAAAACGATGTTCGGCATGCGTGACATCACCGTATTTCTGATTTTTGTGATTTTCACAGGTGTATGCCTGCAGATTTCCAATGGCTTCGCAACACCTTACATAACCCACTTCGCCGGTATAGCGGAATATGCCGGTTCGCTTGCGTCGGGCAACGCCACCATGCTGTTCTCGCTGTCACAGATATCCGAAGCGGCCTGCATACTGCTTGTGGGTATATCGCTTAAATGGCGTGGCATACGTTGGGTATATGCCATAGGACTTGCGGCCTGGACATTGCGGTTCCTGATGCTCGGTACCGGCAATCCCTATGACGGCCTGTGGCTGCTGATAGGCTCGATGCTGGTATATGGCATCGCGTTCAATTTCATTACCATCGCAGGACATCTTTACATACAGCAGATCGCTCCGGCGAATATGAAAGGTCTTGCGCAGGGACTCATGATGTTCATGAGCAACGGTATAGGTGCGACATCCGGTGTCATCGCCGCCGGTGCGGTCGTAAACCACTGGTGCCGGTGGGAGATGGTCACTCTGCCCGGCTCAGACACCCCGATGCGCCTCTTCATGGGCAACTGGGAGTGGCCGTGGCTCATCTTTGCGGGCTACGCATTCCTGATCCTGACTGCATGGCTGCTATGCTTCCGTCAAAGCCGTGCCACCGCCTCATGAGTGTCAGGCTGTCCGTGACCTCTTTTTAAGATCGGGAAGTAGAGCCGCCACTATACCGAGCAACGGCGAATAGGCACAGACACGATATATAGCCTCGATGCCGTATGTATCGGCGAAATTACCGAGCACAGCCGACGCTATGCCCCCTATTCCGAATGCAAATCCGAAGAAAAGTCCCGAAATCATGCCGAGTTTGGTAGGCAACAGCTCCTGGGCATACAGCAGGATGGCAGGAAAAGCCGACGAGAGCATAAAGCCGGCACAGAAACTGAGCACCACAGTAGGCACCAGTCCAACATGAGGAAGAAGCAGAGAAAACGGAGCGGTACCGAGAATTGACACCCAGATTACAGCCTTACGGCCATAGCGGTCACCGACAGGACCACCGACAAGCGTGCCGACAGCCGTCGATACTACGAATACAAACAGGCATATCTGCGACAGAGACACCGAGACTCCGAACTTGTCTATCAGATAAAAGGTATAGTAATTGGAGATACTCGCCATATAGATGTACTTGGATATGATGAGCACCATGATAACGATGATCGTAAACACGGTATAGCCCTTTGACAGCGGGAGGCTCGCATGGGAAGCCTTCTTATCCTCACGGATACGCTGCTCACGCAGATACTGTCCGTACCAGCGGCATATCGGTGCCATGGCCCAGAAACACAACAGAGCGAAGATAAGAAACAGCGCCACATAACGCCGTCCGTGAGGCGCCACAATAAGAGCCACGAGCAGAGGGCCGACTGATCCGCCGAAATTTCCTCCCACCTGAAATACCGACTGTGCGAAGCCACGCCGTTCATGTCCTGCAAGCGACGTGATACGCGATGCCTCGGGGTGGAGCGTCGCAGAGCCAATTCCGGTCATGAACACCGCGAAAAGCACACCGGCATAAGATGTCGAGAAAGCAAAGAGAAGAATACCGATGAACGTGGCGCACATGCCCATCGGCAGGCTCCACCTGAACGGCCTGCGGTCGAAGGCATAGCCCACCACCGGCTGAAATATCGAACTCGACATCTGAAAAACAAGCGTGATAAGACCGATCTCCTTAAAATCAAGATCAAGGTCGACCTTAAGCATGGGATAGACGGCTGTGATGACCGACTGAAGAAGGTCGTTGAGACAATGGGCCGCACAAAGAGCCAGCAACACATGAAAGGTAGGCATCTTGGTAAGCCCGCGGAGCTTATTTATAAAAGTGGTCATAAGCGCATTTCTTAGCTGATTTCAGCCTGCAAAACTACTAAAAATCCGCGCGCCACACAATCATCCGAGAGTAATTGCGAAAGGTTTAATCGTATGTCCCAATTTTTACAATAATTTATATTATTGAATATCTGAGAGTTAAATCTTAGTTAATTGACCGACCCCTATTAAACGCCGGGGTGTTATTTGCATCAAAGAAACAGACGAACACAGAAAACAATAAACAATTAAAAAATTACGACTTATGAAAAAGAAAATTTTAAGCCTCACTCTTATCGCCATGTCACTCGTAGCATTTACCGGCATGGCACAGAACAAGACAGATAACAATTCTCCCAAGAAGGAACTCGTAAAAGGTCAGAAAGGTGACCGTAAAGATATGAAGGCTGACCGCCCCAATCCGTTTGAAGGCATCAACCTTACCGATGCTCAGAAGACCAAGCTTCAGGAGCTGAACGCCAAGCAGAAAGCCGACCGCCAGCAGCAGGCACAGGCCCGCAAGGATGAGAAGAAGCGTAATGATCAGGCGAAAGCCACTGACCGTCGCGCTTCAAAGAAGGCTTATCTTGAGGAGGTAAAGGCCATCATCGGTCCCGACAATTACGTAGTCTTCCTCGAGAACATGTATATCAACGGCGGTGGCCAGGGTCACGGCAAGGCCATCAAACAGGGCCAGCGTGGCGGTAAAGACGGCATCGCACACAACCGCGGTGATAAGCAGCGCGGTGACAAACAGGGCCGTGGCGAACGACAGGGCCGCAACAAGAATATCACTCCCGACAAATCCAACTCATAACATAAAATAGCAATCTTGATTACGCGTAGAAATCCCGGCTGGCGAGAGTCATCCGGGACTTTTTTTATCCCCGGCCCACCGCCGGCCACGGATTATGCAAGATCATCGGATGTAACGCTTGTGGCCGTTGACTATATAGAGGCCGGCGGGAAGTGATGACAACTGACGCCCGTCAAGTTCAATACGGTTACCGCGTATGTCATAGACCACCGGGGCCGAATCGGCATCAACCCCTGTCACATCAATAGAGGCGGTCGATGAAAGTGACAGCGTCACGCTCACATCACTGCCGTTGAGAAAGCTCTTTATACCGCTTGCCGTGGCACCGTCAATCACTCCGAGCGGAGTATAAGCCCATGAATTCGAACCGTAGAAAATCACGATGCTGTTGCCCTGATAAAGCATTATGTCACCGGGCTCAGTCGTTATCTGCCTGTCGGAGCGTGGGAGCGACTTAGGGAGCGACCCTACTTTTTCAAATCCGCCGTAATCACTCATATTTACAGTTACAGCACCCTGTTCAAGCAACGCCTTAAGCTGACGCGCCGCATCATTGTCGGCAAGAGTGGCAGTTTTTGTCTGACCGTTGGCGGTCAGATATATCGAGGTCTGTGAATGAGCCATAATCACCGTAATAAATAATGTAAGTAAAGTAATCAGTCGCATAATTCGGTAAATGACTGCTATAATCCAGTCACGGTTACAAAATTAGCCACAAACCGTCAAGGACTGACTACCACTTTTGCGGTTATGTCAACCACAATCGCCGCCCGAGGGCCATATCATCGGTTGCGCCGGTGCGGATTGGCCGGAAACCAGCCCTTACGCACCCGCTCCCGCTGCTCGTAGACCTCAAGTATCGACCAGAAACATGAGAATGCCGTCACTCCGCAAAGTATCGAGGCGACACCTTCAAGACATATCGACGCGACGGCCATCCCTACCCCGGCCACGGCAAAGATCCACCAGCACTTTACACCGAGATAATACTCACCCTTTATGACAAGCGGATGGAAGATGCCGATTATCAAAAATGTGGCAAGGCCAACGGCAAGACCTTCGAGATGCCACTGCTGAAGCAGTTCGTTTATTGCAGACATAGTGACCGGTTTTCTTGTGTATGGCTGCAAAGTTAGCAAACTCCCGCCAAATATCATACACCGGATAAAGCAAAGCAGGAACACCCGTCACGGGCACTCCTGCTTTATAAGGAATAATGTGTAGAATTCTATAATTAACAATGCGATGCAATCATTTGGTAATCTCCTCGGGGAGTACCGGCATGGCTCCGTGCTGGGTACATACGTAAGCCGATGTCTCGACAGCACACTTGTGAGCTTCCGGAACAGAGCGTCCCTTCAGGATATTTGCAACGAACGCGGCGGTAAACGAGTCGCCGGCTCCTACCGTATCGGCCACTTCCACCTTGGGAGTAGGCATAAACGATACATTGCCGGGGGTGAACACGTAGCTGCCGTTTATACCGCAGGTAAGGATAAGCATCTTCAGATTGTACTTGCCGAGAAGGATCCAGCACTTGTCCTGAAGGTCGATGCCGGGATAGCCGAACATGCGGCTCACAACCACCAGCTCCTCATCGTTGATTTTAAGTACGTTGCAGCGCTGCATGGAGTTGCAGAGGATCTCTTTGTTGTAAAATCCCTGACGCAGGTTCACGTCAAACACCACGAGGCGGTTATCATCCTGAGGCATTGCGTCGAGGAAGCGGTTGATGGTATTGCGCGACACCACGTTACGCTGAGCGAGTGAGCCGAAGCACACGGCTTTCGTGCGGCCGGCGAGAGCCTCGAGTTTTGCAGTGTAGGGGATGTTGTCCCATGCCACGTTCTCCTTGATCTCATACTGAGGAATACCTGCCTGATCGATCTCGACCTGCACGGTGCCGGTGGGATAAGGTACGGTATCTATCTGATATTTTACGCCTTTTTCGTTGAAATTATCAAGCAGCTCGGCTCCAAGGGGATCATCACCGATGGCACTTACAGCACAGCTGTCAAGTCCAAACTGCGATACGTGATATGCAAAGTTGGCCGGTGCACCACCTATCTTCTTTCCGTCGGGGAGCACATCCCACAGGGCTTCGCCCATGCCTACTACGATGTCATTCATGATTATGAAGTATTTTTGGTTAGTTGTTAGCTTTAATTTTCATTGTATAATAAGCGAGATATATCACGCCTACGGTCATTACGGCCACTGCGCCTATCTGGCCCATTGCATCGGCGGCATAACCCATGGCAAGCGGGAACACTGTTCCACCGAAAAGACCCATGATCATAAGGCCTGATACCTCGTTTTTCTCATTGGGAGTCGAGTTGAGCGCCTGAGCGAAGATAACCGGGAAGATGTTGGAGTTGCCGAAGCCTATCATGGCGATTCCCACATAGATAGGAGTGAGTGACTCACAGACAAACAGCATACACATTGCCACAAGCATCATCACAACGCTGAAACCGAAAAACCACTTTGCCGGAACCGAGCGTAATATAAACGCTCCCGAGAAGCTGCCTATTGTACGGAATATAAAATAAATACTGGTGGCATAACCGGCCTCCTCGAGGGGCAGGCTGAGGCGCTCCATGATGATTTTGGGAGCGGTGGTGTTGGTACCTACGTCAATACCCACGTGACACATGATGCCAAGGAAGCAGAGCAGTACGAACGGACGTCCGAGCAGCTTGACGCTCGCACCGATACCCGACACCTTGTCAGGACGCTCCTCCTGGATGGGGGTGGCGGCGAGCAGCGAGATGGTGAACAGGCTGACTACCGCATAGATCACGAAGAGCGCACGCCAGCCGAGGCCGAATGTAGGCAGGTAGGTGGTGGCACCCCATGCGGCAAGAATAGGAGCGATAAACGAGGCGATAGCCTTTACAAACTGACCGAAAGTCAGCGTCGATGCCAGCTTGTCACCGCTTATAAGGTTGGTCACAAGAGGATTGAGCGAAGTCTGCATGATGGCGTTACCGATGCCGAGGAACGAGAATGACAGCAGCATGATGATATAGCTGTCGCCCATGACCGGCAGCACGAGTGATACGGCAGTGACAATAAGACTGATAAGCACTGTGCGCTTACGGCCTATGCGGTTCATCAGGATGCCGGTCGGCACCGAGAAGATCAGAAACCAGAAGAATACGAGCGAGGGGAAAAGATTGGCCTGTGAGTCGGTAAGGCCGAGATCTTTCTGTACATAATTGGAGGCCGTGCCTACAAGGTCTACAAAACCCATGGCGAAGAAGCACAGCATCACGGGGATGATCTGCAGGAGCGAAGTTTTACGGGCTACTGACATTGTTGTGGAATTATTCATTTTTAGTTCAGTTATTATTCAGTTTAATCAGTTTGCAGGATTGAGAGCATATATCCGGAGATTGTCCACTCGGGCGTTACCGCCGGCAGCGCTTACCGAAATGGTCGAATAAGGCTCATTGGGGAATACAAGGTTGGTCATCGACATGCGACCCTCGCTTTCAAACATCTCGATGCTTGAACGGTCGATAAAGATGCGGAGCGACAGATGTCCGTCACCCTTATAGAGCGGGGCCACTGTGACGGTCGGGAATTCCTGGCTGAAGTCAACGATACCGCTCTTGGTGCGGTCGAAGCTTACTTTGTCATCGGCGACGTTGTAGGTGATCACGACTGACTCGCCGCGTGTATTGTCAAGAGTAAGGGTCACGGCCGAAGCCTTTGCAGCATCTATATCGGCTACGATCTCGCATATTCCGTCATTTTCTTTCGGCAGATTGAATATTTTCTTCTTGCTTCCCACCGAGAAACGGTTCTTGCTTACAAGGCGTCCGCGCATGGCATCCACTTCAGGCGACGGCATAGAGGCTACATAAAGCTCACCGTCGGAGGCGCGGAACAGACTCAGGTCGCGGGGAAGGGTGTTGGCGCTGCGGAACTGCATAGTGGGAACATCGGCGGCATACTGCCAGTTGCTCATCCAGCCGACAAGCACGCGACGGCTGTCAGGAGCATCGCTCCAGCTTACCGAGGCATAGTTATCCTTGCCGTAGTCAAGCCACTTCGTAGGCACTTTGCCCGAAGCATCAGTATCGGAGGTGAATGTCTTACCGTCAAAGTCGCCGATGAAATATTGTGTGCCGCTTCCGCCGAAAGGTCCGCCGGGATTGATATTGCACACAAGCACCCACTTCTGCTCATCGGTACCCTGCACGGGAAGACGGAACAGATCGGGACACTCCCATACACCGTCCTGAGCGCCGAGACCACGTCCGAAAGCACTCTGCAGGGTCCACTGCTTCATGTCAGGCGAGGTAAATATCAGCATCTCATGTTCAAGCGCGTGAGCCAGCAACAGTGTCCACTCCTTAGTCTCGGGATTCCAGAACATGTTCGGATCGCGTGCCTCGCTGTCAAGGGTTATCACCGGGTTGCCGGCGAACTTGTGGAACGTGGCGCCGTTGTCATCGCTCCATGCGAGGCTCTGGATCTGGCTTGCACCGGCTGATGTGTACATAGAAACCACGACATCTTTACCGAAACCGGCGCTGTTTTCACTGTCGATGGCCGAGCTGCCGCTGAATATTGCGCCGAGCCCGTCGGGAGATATCGCCACATCGTGATGGTCCCAGTTGACAAGGTCGGCCGACGACGAGTGACCCCAGGTCATGTTTTCCCACTTCGATCCGTAGGGATTCCACTGATAGTAAAGATGCCAGCGGCCATCCTTGTAGAACATACCGTTGGGATCGTTCATCCAGCCGTAAAGAGGGGTGTGGTGAAATGCCGGACGATACTTCTCGCGGTTGGTCGTGTCATACTCGTCGACAACGGCGAAGTTAGTCCAGCAGGCGTCGTTCTTGGCTTCGCGCACCGACGAGCGGTCCTGTGTCGTATGGATATTCAGTACTACATTGCGGCCCTTATAAGGAGTAAGATCAAAGGGCACTGTATAGTCGACCTTTGATTTGGCGAGACGTGCGCGGAAAGTATCCTCCTGCTTGCCGTCGACAACGATATTGATTGTAGCGTCCTCGTTGGACTCCTGGATAGGGAGCAGCAGATAGCGGCCATCGCCGGTCACACGTACGAGAGTGTTTTTCGTGCCGAGATGCTCGACCTTGACGCCGTCATCGGCAACGGCCTGTCCGGCTCCGGCGAGAGCCATCGTGGCTGCGATAAGTGTCATTGTTAATCTGGTTGTTATTTTCATGTTATTCTTAGGTTGGTTTTTAATCGTTAACAGTCGGTCAATTCTGACAATGCAAAACTAATATTTACCCGTCATTACGGCTGTCAATAATCGTGCATATACCGATAAATTTGTTGCATTGCGCGATTTTTGCAATCAAATGCATTGTTTTTCATGATATTATACTAAATTTGCAGCATAATTGATTTAGTGAACACCTAATACCATATCAATGAGATATTGCTACACACAGCTGATTTTGCTTGTTGTCACTTTGTGCATCGCCACCGCATGTCAACCAAGACCAGAATATCGTATCGGGGTGTCGCAATGCAGTGCTGATGACTGGCGCAACAAGATGAACGAAGAGATATACCGTGAAATAATGTTTCACCCTGAAGCCATGGTGGAAATACGCTCGGCCGATGACAATAATGAAAAGCAGATCGCCGATATACGTTATTTCATGGACAATGGCTTTGACATCATTATTGCTGCCCCCAATGAAGCCGAACCTCTTACACCTATAATAACGGAAGCCTACGAATCGGGGATTCCCGTCGTACTTTTCGACCGTAACATCAACGGCGACGCATTCACAGCGTGGCAGGGTGCCGACAACGTGGCTATCGGCGAGGCAGCCGCTAACTATGCCCGTAATCTTATAGGTGAAGGGGGACGTATAATAGAGATATACGGTCGTCCCGGAGCCACACCGGCCATTGAGCGCCACAACGGATTTGTAAACAGCCTCCCGGACCTCGGACTCGAACTCGTGGCCTCGGCCTACGGCTACTGGAACCACGAGCAGGCAACCCACGCGATTGACTCGCTGCTCGACATACATCAGGATATTGACCTCGTTTTTGCCCATAACGACCGTATGGCCATAGCGGTGTCGGAAGTGGCACGTCGACGTGGTATTGACCTGAAAGTGATCGGTATAGATGCCGCACCCGAAATAGGACTCAAGGCAGTGGTCGACTCGGTGATTGATGTCACGTTTCTCTATCCTACCGAAGGTTACCGCCTGATACGCACGGCACTCGCCATACTCCGTAACGAGCCTTACGAACACATCGAGCGGTTGCCACTGGCATCGGCCGTCGATTATACCAACGCCGACATCCTGCTCATGCAGAACGATGAACTGATCGAGGAGACCAACAAAATACGTCTTTTAAAGACACAGATCGACGACTACTGGAGCCGCCATTCGGCCCAGACATCACTGTTCTACTCAGTGCTGGTGATACTTCTGCTGCTGTTTGGCGTGTTCTTCCTGCTGCTCAAGGCCTACTGGCAGCGCAGACGCTATCAGGCCGAACTGCTGGAGCAGAACCATCTGCTCGAACAGCAACGTGACACCCAGAAAGAACTGAACGAGCAGCTGAACATTGCCACACAGTCAAAACTGATGTTCTTTACCAACGTGTCGCATGACCTGCGCACCCCGCTCACACTGATTGCCGAGCCGGTCGAGCAACTCGCTCAGGCCGACAACCTGACGCCACGACAGATGACGCTGATGCGCATAGCAAACAAAAATGTCAGGATACTGCGACGCCTTATCAATCAGATACTTGATTTCCGGAAATATGAGAACGGACGGCTCGACCTGCACCTCTCCGAGGTGGCGCTGCGCGGACAGCTGCTGGAATGGGCCGATGCATTCAACGCCATAGCACGCAAGCGCGACATACGGCTCGGTGTCAATGTCGATATCCCCGATGACTTCACAGTGGCCGTCGATGTCGAGAAAATAGAGCGCGTGGTGTTCAACCTCTTGTCCAACGCATTCAAGTACACCCCTGACAACGGCAGCATTACCCTTACCTGCCGTCTTGACGGCGATTCGCTGATAATTTCGGTGGCTGACAACGGTCAGGGTATACCGGCCGAAGATATCGCCAATATATTTGACCGTTTCTATCAGGTCGATAAGGTACATCCCAACGGATCAGGTATAGGCCTGTCGCTTGCAAAGGCCTTTATCGAACTTCACGGTGGCTCGATAGGCGTGGAGAGCACACTCGGCACCGGTACTGTATTTACAATAACCCTGCCGGTAAGACATGTGGAAAACAAGGCTGAGGAAACGCCTGCACAGCCCATAATCACCTCCGAGGAGGTTGAGACCGAACTTGGTGACGTGACTGCAGGATCAGCCGGATACGACGCTTCACGCCCGCTTGTCCTCGTCATCGACGACAACTACGACCTGCGGTGCCTGATTTCGGAGCTTCTCGGCGACGAATACAACATCATAACAGCAGTCAACGGCAAGGAGGGCCTCAGCAAAGCGGCCCGCTACGTGCCTGACCTTATTATATGTGACGTTATGATGCCCGTAATGGATGGTCTGGAGTGCTGCCGCAGGATAAAGGAGGAGATTTCGACCTCGCATATACCGGTACTGATGCTGACAGCCTGCTCAATGGACGAGCAGCGGGCACAGGGCTATGAAGTCGGAGCCGACGGATATGTTGCCAAGCCTTTCAGTAACGACGTGCTCAGATCGCGCTGCCGCAACCTGATAGACAACCGCAAGCGCATCCGCGAACTGTGGAAAGGCACCCCGACGAACGCAGCCGCAGCGCCGGTGCAGCAGCCTCAGCGCATACCGGCTCAGAATGATATCGACAGCGAGTTTTACGCCCGTTTCATGGAGCTCGTGAGCCGCAATATGTCAGACGCCGACCTGAGCGTCGACTCACTGGCAGGAATGATGGGACTGGGCCGCTCACAGTTTTACCGCAAGATCAAGGCTCTCACCAACTACTCGCCGGTGGAACTGCTGCGCAATATACGCCTCAAACAGGCACGCGAACTGCTCACCACTACCGAAAAGTCAGTAAGCGAGATCGCCTATGAGGTGGGATTCTCCACCCCGGCCTACTTCACCCGCTGCTACCGCGAGGTATACGGCGAGACTCCGACTGACCTCCGTGACCGCCTCGGACGCAAATCCTAATCCTGAAAATACCGAAATATCTATCGTTCATAGCCGGCTAAGATACACTAAGCCGGCATGAACGGTTGCTTGATTGAATTAATGTTGCTTAGTGTAGTATTTTTAATGCAATGACCGTTTTTTCATATCCGATGCAACATCTGTGCTACATCTATCTACTTTTACTATAATAACTTTGCCCCAGAAACTAAAAACTCAACCAACCTTTTTAAACATGAAAAAAACAATCCTCAGTGCTCTGCTGCTCTTCTTCACGGCTATCATGGCACAAGCACAAAACATCACCGTGCACGGGACAGTTATTTCAGCCGGTGACGATGAACCGCTGATCGGAGCCAGCATCGTTTCAGATGTAAACGGCGCCAACGGCACTGCCACCGACATCGACGGTAACTTTACTCTTACAGTACCCGCCGGTTCTAAAATTAAAGTAAGCTATGTAGGCTATCGCCCTCAGACCCTCGTGGCCGAGGAGACCATGAACATCCTGCTTTCAGAGGACTCCGAACTGCTCGACGAAGTTGTGGTAGTCGGTTATTCAAGCGAAAAGAAATCTGACCTCACCGGTTCGGTATCGGTAGTCAAGATGAAAGATGTTGCCGACACTCCTACCGGCAACGTAATCCAGTCACTTCAGGGACGTGTGGCCGGTATGAACATCACCACCGACGGTACTCCCGGTGGTCTTTCAACAGGCACATCAATCCGCGGTGCCTCATCATTCCGTGGCGAGGCCAACGGTCCGCTCTATGTAATCGACGGTGTGATGACACGTGAAAATCCCGGTACCATCCTCAACAGCAACGACGTTGAGTCAATCCAGGTCCTCAAGGATGCCGCTTCGGCTTCTATATACGGTGCTCAGGCTGCCAACGGCGTTATCATCATCACCACAAAGCGCGCCAAGAAAGGCGAGTCACACGTGACATTTGACGCCACCCTTACCCTGCAGCACTACCAGAGCGGTCTTGACATGCTCAATGCCGATGAATGGGGTCAGGTATACTGGTCAGCTTATAAATACAGCTACGGCACCACTCCCGCTTCATCAGAACTCTACGGCAACGGCGCCACTCCCAAGCTCCAGGCTTATACCAACCTCAACGGCGTGCCCGTGACTCCGCAGAACACTGACTGGGAGAAAGAGATCCACCGCACCGCTCTCATGCAGACCTACTCGGTCGGTCTGTCACGCGGCGACGAGAACGGCTCTTCTTCACTCTCGCTCTCATTCCTTGACCACGACGGTATCATCAAGGGCTCTGACTTCAAGAAGGTCAACAGCCGCTTCAGCTCTGACTACGGCTTTCTTAACAACCGTCTGCGTGCCGGCGGCAGCCTCGCCCTCAACTGGTGGAAACAGCACAACGCCCCCGGCGGCATCGAGGAAAACGCCATCAAGATGCACCCCGCCCGCACAGTATATGACTCGGAAGGCAACTACAACGACCAGGTTGCATTCGGCCTCAACGATACTCCCAACCTCATCCGTCAGATCGAGGAGCAGGAAAAGAACAAACATGAATACTGGCGAGTATTCGGTAACGCTTACCTCTCGGTAGAGCCTGTTAAGAACCTTATCATCAAGACCAACTTCGGTATCAACTACCACAACGGCACCGATAAGGAATTTACTCCTAAGAATCTGCGCGACAACACCAACTTCCTCAAGCAGTATTCAAGCAAGACTGTCGACTGGGTATGGACCAACACCGCACAGTACAACGCCGACTTCGGCAAGAACTCAATCATGGCCCTTCTCGGTATCGAGGCCAAGCACAATCACTTCGAGGATATGTGGGGCGAGGGCAAAGGTCTTGAGATCGAAGACGCAAGCTACCTTTACCTCGGCAACGTGACCTCTAACAAAAATACCGGTTCAGGTGCCTCCAACTATTCAATGTTCTCGGTATTCGGCAAGATCAACTACACCTGGGACAACAAGTATCTCCTCTCGTTCACCCTTCGCCGTGACGCCTCATCACGCCTGTCAAGCGAGAAAAACTACGACTGGTTCCCCTCTGTATCTGCAGGATGGCGCATCTCGCAGGAAAGCTTCATGGCTCCTACCCGCAGCTGGCTCAGCGACCTGAAGATACGCGGTGCCTACGGTATCAACGGTAACGACATCATCGCCAACGATGCTTTCTACGCCAAGTATTACATGGATCTCAACAAGTCGGCCTATGCGATAGGCGGTGGCAACAAGCTCTATCCCGGTGCAATGCGCTCACGCTCTACCAACCCCGACCTTACCTGGGAAAAGACTTATCAGACCAACGTCGGTTTTGACGCATCGCTGCTTGACAGCCGACTCCTCTTCTCATTTGACTATTTCCACAAGAAAACCGACAACATGCTTGTAGAGAAGCCTTATATAGCCACTATCGGCGAGGGTGGCTACTGCTGGTACAACGGTGGTTCGATGGTTAACAACGGTGTCGAGATGACAGCCGAATGGCGTCAGCAGATCAACAAGGACTTCAGCTACAATGTAAGTCTCAACGCCACTATCATGAAGAATAAGGTCACCGGCCTTATGGATGACATCTACTGGACATGGGGCGGCGGCAACGGTATCGACAAGACTATCGTGGGCCAGAGCCTCGGATCATGGCTCGGTTATAAGACCGACGGTATATTCCGCACTCAGCAGGAAGTCGACGACTACAAGGCCAAGTACAGAATCTCAATGGGTGATCCCGGCGTAGGACGCATACGCTATGTCGACACCAACGGCGACGGCGAGATCTCTGACCGCGACCGCGAATGGCTCGGATGCGATCTTCCCAAAGCCCAGTTCGGCCTCAACCTCGGCGCCACCTACAAGGGTTTTGACCTCAGCCTCTTCTTCAACTCGATCATCCGTGACGCATGGAACAACTCCAAGTTCTACACCGACTTCTTCCCCCTCTGGACAGGTAACCACGGCACACAGCTCCTTGAAGCCGCAGCAGCCTACGACAACTTCCTCAATACCGGCTACTACAACTCCGATATACCCGCTCCCTCTATCGACAACCCCAACCGCGAGAACGAAGGTTCGGAATATTTCATCGAGGATGGCTCATTCGTACGCCTCAAGACCCTGACTCTCGGCTACACACTGCCGCAGCCCCTCCGCACCAAGCTCCACCTTGCAAACGCCCGCGTATATTTCCAGGCCCAGAACCTCTTCACCATCACCAAGTACAGCGGTGCTGATCCCGAGGGCCTCGGTTATCCCTACGCACTTCCCCGCCAGTTCACTTTCGGTATTCAGTTTGGTTTCTAATAATCTGTTAACTATTAAATCACAATGAAACTCAATCATATTCTCCCGATAGCACTCACCTGTGTTGCCATGAGTGCATGCAGCGACACCTTCCTTGAAAACGAGCCTCAGGGCACACTGTCGGAAGCCAACATGCAGGATCCCACTGCAGCCGACCTGCTCGTAACCGGCGCCTATGCCACATTCGGCTGCCGCTACGCCGACTCTAATGATCCCCACTGGTTTCCGGTGACCAACTGGAGCTACGGCGAAGTCCGCGCCGACAATGCCTACAAAGGTGGTGGCGGTGAAGGTGACGCCTGGGAAATCCACGATATGGAGACTGCCCGCATCCAGCCCAACAACGGCTTCCTCGACGGAAAGTGGTTCAATGTGTACTGCGGTATCTCACGCTGTAACTCGGCAGTACGCGCACTCCGCAAGATCGACGAGAGCGTCAACAAGGATATCAAGACCCGCATCGCCGAAGTAATGGTAATCCGTGCCCACTGGTATTTCGAACTCGTGCGTCTGTTCAACCGTATCCCCTATATGGATATCGACCTGCCTGAGAATGAATATCAGAACGTGCGCAACGATGAGTTTACCCGCGACGAGCATCTTGGCCGCATAGCCCAGGAACTCATGGATGCCGCCAAGGATCTGCCCGAAACCCAGCCTGAGATAGGTCGCGTAAACCGTCGCATAGCCCTCGCATACGCAGCCAAAGTAAAGCTGTATCAGGCTTATAAGGAAAATCCTGCCAACAATGCAGTGGTTGAAGTTGACAAGAACCTCATGAAAGAGGTAGTCGACATCATAGACCAGATAAACGGCTATCGTCTGCTCGATGACTTCCAGCAGCTTGACGAACTGGCCTACGAGAATGGTCCCGAGTCAGTATTTGCCATCCAGTATTCTAAAAATGACGGTTCAGCCGACGGCGGCCGTATTAACTGGTCGATGCTGCTCAACTCAATGACAGGTCCCGGCTGTCCCTGGCAGGGCGACGGTTTCTTCCTCCCCTCGCAGGACCTCATCAACGCTTATCAGACTGATGCCGACGGCCTCCCGATGTTTGACTATCAGAGCCGTCCCGACTACGGCACCGTAGTATTTGACAACAACGGCGACTACTCGCTCGCCAATGTAAACGGCAACGTAGACCCGCGCCTTGACTTCGTTGTAGGCCGTCCTACCATCCGCTACAAGACTTACGAAGGCAGCGCATGCGGCCTGTGGGTACGTAACCAGGATGCCTACGGCTACAACAACTGCAAGCGCTTCTGGCTCTCTCCCGAGTCTGACGACGCCAACCACGGCTGGCCCTGGGGTGCTTCAGGCCTCAACTGGCAGCTCATCCGCTATGCCGACCTGCTCCTCTACAAGGCTGAGGCCCTCATAGAGATAGGCAGCGACCTCGAACAGGCACGCAACCTCATCAATCAAGTACGTGAGCGCGCTCAGAAGAGTGCCTATGTCAAGGACTTCAATGATCCGACAAAGGATGCAGCCAACTATAAGATCGGTCTCTATCCCAAGGCCGGCTGGACTCAGGAATACGCACGCAAGGCTCTCCGCACCGAGATGCGCCTTGAGAAAGCCATGGAGGGAGAGCGTTTCTTCGACCTCGTACGCTGGGGCATAGCCAAGGAGACGATGAACAACTTCTTCGCCGCCGAAAAGGACAACCGCATCTACTACGGCAACGCCGAGTTCAACGACGGCGAGGAGTATTTCCCCGTTCCCGTGGCACAGTACAACTTCTCAGGAGGTATCTACGAGCAGAACCCGGGATATCCGGCATTCTGATGACAGACAAGTTCATAATAAAAAAGATTGTTTTTGGGTAATTATTCAGGTTGGAAAGAGAGTCGCAGGCTACTGGGTAGCCACGACTCTTTTTCTTTTTATTACTTCTGATATGTCACGACGCATCACCACCATTATAACCGCCGCTATAATAGCTGTCGATATGATAGCCGCTACCCCCGACAGCACAGCACTCTATCATGAGCCTTACCGCCCGCAATATCACTTTACTCCGGCCCACCGGTGGATAGGTGATCCGTGCGGCAATATCCAGCATGACGGCCATTACACGGCCTACAGCTGGGGAGCAGCTACATCACCCGACCTCATCCACTGGACCGAGCTGAACAACCACGCCATAAATGGTGTGCCCGAAGGCATAGCCACATTTACCGGCAGTGTTGTTGTCGACAGTCTCGGTACAGCCGGTTATGGCAAGGGGGCGCTTATAGCCGCTTTCACCTCCTTTGACGAGGCTTCCAAAAAACAGTCGCAGAGCATAGCTTTCAGCCATGACGGAGGAATTACCTATCAATATTATGACCTTAATCCGGTACTCGACATCTGGAGTACTGAATTCCGCGATCCTACGGTGATATGGGATGACAACAACCGGCGTTGGGTAATGCTGGTTGCCAAGGCTCTTGAAAAGAAAGTGACCTTTTACTCGTCGCCCGACCTGAAACACTGGACATGGATGAGCGACTTCGGTCCGATGGGCGATTCTGAGCGGTCATGGGAGTGTCCTGACATGTTTCAACTGCCGGTAGAGGGAAGCGATGAAAAGAAATGGGTGCTGGTAGTGTCGATCAACTGGGCGCGTGAGCAATATTTCACAGGTGACTTCGACGGCACTCGGTTCATTCCTGACCATCCTGACAGCGAACCGCTTTATATCGACCACGGGCTAGACTACTATGCCTCGCGCGTATTTCAGAATTATGACCGCGATGACACTCCGGTCTATACCATCGGCTGGGTCAACACATGGGACTATGCCAACCAGGCTCCCACGGCCTATGGGAAGGGTATATGGTCGCTGCCGCGCGCACTCACGCTCTATCCTACCGACAATGGATTGCGGATGCGTCAGCGTCCCGCCGAGGCACTGGAATCACTACGGATGCGCCCATTTGACATGCAGTGCCGACTGAAACCGGGCATTACCCCTGTCAAGGCAATTGACGGTATGGATAATGTGTATGAGATTAAAGCAGACATAACGGCTGCTCCCGGCGATGTGACAGGACTTATCCTCTGCAGTGACGGAGAGCACAAAGTGACAATCTCCTACGACGCGGCATCGCGCTACATTACGGTAGACCGCACTAACGCCACCGACGCCGTCATACCAAAATTTGACCGTATGGCATTCGCACGTGTTCCCGGCACCTCCGACACGGTTAACCTCGACATATTTGTCGACAAATCCACAATGGAAATATTTGTCAACGGAGGCGAAGAGGTGTTTACATTGCTCACCTACTCTCCTGAACAGGCAACCGGCGCCTCACTGTTTTCCCTCTCGGGAGGCAGCAAAGTGAACCTGAAAGCGTGGCCTGTCGCCTCTATCTGGAAGTAATCGAGCTTACAAACTGCCTTATTAACGGCAGACACTCCTCAGCCTTTTTACACGGCAGACATAGCGTCTCAACAGGACATATTCCTGTTCCGGCACGATTGATAATATTCGGGACACATATCCCCCACTCCACCTCTATGCCGGCTCCTGCGAACAAATCGCATGCGGGCCGGCTTATTACATCTGCATACACACATGCGACACCGCCGAGTATCATCAGCGCCGCCGCTCCTTTGCCCACCACCTTGTCGGCAACAAAAGCTCCGCGCAGCAGTTCCGGATCCTCATCAAGCAGTCGTAGCAAATCCTTTACGCCACGCTCATGACAGGTCACTACCCGGTCGCCGCCCGCTATCACACATGAGTATCCGCCCTCATGTAGCCGACGAATTATATCCTGTTTTATCTTCGCATCCATATTACCTTGCAAACTTAGCAATAAAATCAGTCATTTCCTAACTAATAAGGCCAATAGGGCTAATTGGGCCCATTGGACTAATTAGCCCTATTAGAAAAAACCCTCCATCAGGCTCGGCCTGATGGAGGGTTTAAACTTATCGGATTATCAATTACTTGATGACAACCTTGCGAACTGACTTGCCCTGACGACGGATGTAGATACCGGTTGACGGATTCTCTACACGGATACCCTGGAGATTGTAGTATTCAACAGGTGCATCAGGATCCTCTACCTCGATAGTGTCGAGAGCTGAAGAACCACCTTCAATAGCAGGAACAGTTGCAGTAAGAGAGTAGGCAGTATTCTTAGTTACCCATTCATTCTTTTCAGCATCCCAGCTTTCGAAATTACCATATACAAGGAACGTAAGTTCATAAGTCGTACGGTCATGAGAAAGCTCGGCATTACTGAACTGCTGAGAACCCTTTCCAATATAAGGATCCTTAATACGTACAGCATCCTTTCCATCAAGAGTAAACATTGCATATGAGTTCTGCAGACCATTCAGACCATAGTAATAGCTACCCATATAGCCTGACAATTCGTAGGTACCGCTCTGCTCGATAATGTCACCCATATAGATATCAGGATTATTGGGCTCACGCATTACAACTTTGAACGAGAAGTCATCTCCACCAAGGAAATTCTTAATAGTATAGATACCGGTAGCCTCATCTGCTTCAACCTCATTGTTTACTATACCAAGGAGCTGATGACTAGCGCCCTGAGTATACAGTGAGAAGGTAACATTATTCTCAGAAACAGCGGGAACATACTCTACAAGCCACTTGGGATCACCGACCTGAGCCTCAGCCTGAGCTGAACTTGCATCAAGTGTGAAGATACCCTCGGCTGCTTCGGGGAATGTAGAAGTAGGCTCACCTACACTGTTCTTGATGACTCCTGCAACAGGTTCTTTCTCTTCCTGTACGGCAAATACACCGTCAGTTTCCCAGATAAATGAGTTGTTGTCAACATCAAAGGTAGGATTAGCACTCTGACCTCCGCCATTAAGACCCATAACAAACTGACCCTGCTTACCGCAGTTGATCACGACATTGTTCTTAACGATGTAAGTTTCCCATTTCTGGCTGTGCTGACGATGGCTGCATACATTCTTACCCTTGGCGATATTGTAAAGAGTAGAATTCAGGATTGAGAAAGTCTGAGTAAAGTCAGGATTTACCTCTGTCACCTTCTGGCCGCTCTGAGAGCTGTAGAGTGCACCTGTATTGGCCGGATTACTGTTGATGGTAGAATTCTTGATATCAAGAGTACCGACTACACCACCGCCGTTGAAGTCATAAACGGTCTTGTTTCCGCCGGCAAGCTGAATCTGGCTGCCATCTGTGATAAGTGAAGGTATGTAATATTTAACCTTATTACCATAGATAAGCTGCTGGGTAAGACCGGTCACATTGATATTGTTGAATGCAATATTGTCAATGGTATAGAATCCTGTTTCTCCGGCTTCTACAGCAGGTGTAGCGCTCATGAGAACAAACGGAGCCTTAAGAGCAGAAGCATCGATAGTAGCGCCGTTACCGTTGACGGTAAGAGCAGCGGGTATCTCGATAGAGCCGCTTGCAGTGTAAGCACCGTCCTTTTCAAGATTGATGGTGATATTGCCTACCTTATCTACAGTTGCTTTAGCGGCTGCCACAGCTGCTGTGATATCCTCACCGGCTGCAGGAGCAACGATTACAGATACGGGAACTGCCTCGGCTGCATTATACTCGACGAGCCACTTCTCGGCACCAGTCTGATACTTGGCCTGCTGGGTACCTGCACCGATAGTGAAGTTGCCGGCTGCTGCATCAGCAAAACCGGGGTTAGTTTCAAGAATAGTACTGCTATTGTCGTAAGAAGCCTCTGAAGCACCGATGTTCACACCGTCATTGAAGTAAGTGTTGTAAGCAAATTCAAGAGGAGCACCGCCACCGAAACGGCCACCTGCCATACGGCGGATGATGTCAGTACCGCAGTTGTACCAGATATTCTTCTGTACATTGTACTTGATATAGTTCTGACCCTGAATGGCGCTATAGTTGCCCCACTGACCGTCAGACTTGAGAAGACCGTAGAAGGTATTGTTGAGGTAGGTCATTACCTGGAATTCGGTAGCCTTGTCATAACCGTAGCGGTCAAGACGGGCGCTGTTGTTATAGCGTACGAAGTACTTGGCTACGGCATTGTTGCCATAGACAGTTGAGTTCTTCATAGTGAAGTCCTTGGCACCACCACCCTGGAAAGAAACAAGAGCCTCGTTGCTGACAGCTGTAGTGGCAAGAGCAAGAGTAGAGTTGGTGATCGAGAAATCAACCACGCAATACTTAACATTATTGTCGTAGAAGATTGAAGTGGGCAGGCCGGTAACAGTCACACTGTCGATTGACACTGCGTCAACACGATAATAGTCACTTACTGCTGCTACGGCAGGATTCTTGCTGAGGAGGATAAACGGAGTTTCAAGAGCAGAAGCATCGATAGTGGCACCGTTACCGTTGATAACCACGCTACCGCCGGCTTCAATAGAGCTTGTTACAGTGTAAGCGCCGTCCTTCTCAAGATTGAGGGTAAGGTTACCCAGACGATCCCATGAACCCATGGCAGTTGCAATAGCTGTATTGATGTTTTCACCTGAAGCGGGAGATACGGTTATATTGGCAGGAACCGACACAGCTGCATTGTATGCAACGAGCCACTTGGGAGCACCTGTCTGGAATTTGGCCTGCTGAGTACCTGCACCGATAGTGAAGTTACCTTCGGCTGCATCCTCGAAGTCAGGATTGGTTTCCAGAGCAGTACCATTACCGTAAGTACCCTGATCCGCTATAGCACCATCATACCAGAATGTATTATCTGCCATTGTACTTCCACTCTTAAAGTCTTTAAAATTTTTAGACTGGAACATACGGCGGAGAACATCCTTAGTACAGTCGAACCATATATTCTTGTTGACTGTCACTACCATTGATTTTGCCTTAGAGGCAACTCCACCATAGTTACCCCACTGTCCATCAGACTTGAGGAGGCCATAGAAAGTATTGTTAAGATAGGTCATTGACCATGTATCTACATTCTCATCATATCCGTAACGGTCAAGACGGGCATTGCTGTTGTAACGGATGAAGTACTTGGCCACGGCATTGTTGCCATAGACAGTTGAGTTCTTCATAG
>CAZIPQ010000007.1:0-1965 GCA_964541165.1 uncultured Muribaculum sp. | reverse complement strand
CGGATGAAGTACTTGGCCACGGCATTGTTGCCATAGACAGTTGAGTTCTTCATAGTGAAGTCCTTGGCACCACCTGCCTTAAATGATACCAGCGCTTCATTTTCTACCTTTTTAGTAGCAAGAGCAAAAGTAGAGTTATTGATGGCAAAATCTGCTACACAATAAGGAGTATTGTTATCGTAGAAGATTGAATAACCCAGACCTGTAACGCTTACATTGTTAATCGAAATAGCATTTACGCGGTAATAATTATTGATTAACTCAACTGTAGGCTTCTCACTCATGAGAATGAACGTCGTATCAAGGCCTGAAGCATCGATAGTTGCACCGTTACCGTTGATGGTAAGACCTGCAGGAGTCTTGATTGAGCCACTGACAGTATACTCACCATTCTTGGCAAGATTGATAGTGACATCACCCACTGTCTTTCCTTCGGTAATCAAATTAAGAATAGCCGAGATGTCGCTACCCGACGACGGACTTATCGTAACCGGATCAGCCGCCGAAATACTCATTGTGCCCGCAAAAAGAGCACCGATAAAGAGTAAATTTTTAATCATGGACAAATAAATTTAATATTGGGTTAGTGTTGAATTGTACTTATTTACAGTCGAGTATCGCCTATTACGCACAAAAGTAATAAAATTTTGTTAAGTATAAAATAATTTTACTATTAAGTAGCTAATAATTTTCTTATTACGGTGTTTTTATGTCATTTCTATCCTCACTTAACTTAATTAATGAGTATCTTTGCCATGTCACTTATACCTTAATATAATAATATAATGCGTACATTACTTATTATCCTGTTTGTACTTTCACTCTGCACTCCGGCCGGCGCCGCCGACATGCAGAAATATCAGGTAGCTTCACCCTCCATGCAGCGCAGTATAGATGTAAATGTGATCACTCCCGACGGCCCGGGGCCATGGCCGGTCATGTATCTGCTGCACGGATGGAGCGATGACTGCGATTACTGGCCCCGCATCAAACCGGAACTGCCCGCACGTGCCGACTCACTCGGAATAATCATAGTGATGCCCAGCGGTCACAACAGCTGGTATTGGGACAGTCCCGTAAATCCCGACATGAAATTCGAGACATTCATATCCGACGAACTCATATCCTGGACCGATTCTACCTTTAATACCATACCCGACCGCGAACACCGCATGATAACAGGTCTCAGCATGGGTGGCCAGGGCGCACTGTGGAATGCCATTAACCATCCTGACCGTTTCGCCACAGCCGGATCAATGAGCGGAGGAGTCGATATAACCTACGCACCCGACAAATGGAACATCAAGGATGCTCTTGGAGATATAAAGGAGAATCCTGAAGTATGGCAGGAGTTCAGACTGCCCCTGAGATTGCGGCAGATCAAGGATGCACACCTTAATCTTATTATCACGTGCGGTACCGAGGATTTCTTCTACCGCGACAACGAATACCTGCATCAGGCACTGCTTCATGAAAAAGTGCCACATCATTTTTTCACAAGCCCGGGCGGTCATACACCCAAATACTGGTCAGAGCTTATAGATTATCATTTTTTATACTTCAAAAACAGGCTCGCCAACAATGAAAAGAGCCGATAAGTTCAATGATTGTAACATCCTAAAAATTGAAATTACGCACTTATCACAAGTTGTCACAAATAGTAATATATTTTGTAACAAAAATGAAAAGATTAGTTTATAATATATTTTATTGATTTTCAATATTTTATATTTTTCCAAGTATTAATAAAGGTTAAATTTAAAAATTTTGCTAATATTTTATTTGGATATTAAAAATTTTTCGTACATTTGCATCGTAATCAATTTGTAACACGTTTGTGTAACACTTGAAACAGTAAAAATAAACAGTACATCACATAAAAATTCATTACGATTATGGCAACTACATTCGAAACCAAGCTCATCGCCCTTCAGGCTAACCTTCAGAACTTCGCGTATATGTTAA
>CAZIPQ010000006.1:12854-43849 GCA_964541165.1 uncultured Muribaculum sp. | reverse complement strand
CGGTCAGACGTCCGTCATCAAGTACCTGAAGCAGGATATTGAATACATCGGGGTGAGCTTTCTCTATCTCGTCAAACAGCACTACCGAGTAAGGCTTACGACGAACTGCCTCGGTCAACTGACCACCCTCATCATAACCGACGTATCCCGGAGGCGCTCCGACAAGTCGGCTCACTGTGTGCTTCTCCTGATACTCGCTCATATCGATACGGGTCATCATATTCTCGTCGTCAAACAAGTATTCGGCAAGTGCCTTGGCAAGCTCAGTCTTACCGACACCGGTTGTACCGAGGAAGATGAATGAACCGATAGGACGACGCGGGTCATTAAGACCGGCACGGCTACGGCGCACGGCATCAGCGATAGCGGCGATAGCCTCTTCCTGGCCTACCACACGCTTGTGAAGCTCGGCCTCAAGATGCAGCAGCTTCTCTTTTTCGCTCTGCACCATCTTGGTGACAGGTATACCGGTCCAACGCGAAACAACGTCGGCAATATCTTCGGCATCGACCTCCTCCTTGATGAGCGATTTTTCACCCTGCATCTCGTTGAGTTCCTGCTGCACGCGTTCATTCTCTTTCTCTTTTTCCTGAATACGCGAGTACCTGATCTCGGCTACCTTTGCATAGTCACCCTCACGTTCAGCCTTATCAGCCTCAAACTTAAGCTGTTCAATGTCGATCTTATTCTGCTGAATGCGGTTGATCAGATCTTTCTGGCTCTCCCACTTGGCCTTGAATTCCTTTTCAGTGTCACGCAGGTCGGCAAGTTCGCGTTCCAGCTCCTTGATCTTAGGCTCGTCACCCTCGCGCTTGATAGCCTCGCGCTCAATCTCGAGCTGAGCTATCTTACGTGTGATCTCATCAAGGGCCTGAGGCACACTGTCGCGTTCAAGACGCAGTTTTGATGCAGCCTCATCGATAAGGTCGATAGCCTTGTCAGGAAGGAAACGGTCGGTAATATAACGTTCCGACAACTGTACGGCAGCAATAATAGCTTCGTCGCGGATACGCACCTGATGGTGATTTTCGTAACGCTCCTTAAGGCCACGCAGAATTGATATGGCGCTCATTTCGTCAGGCTCATTTACCATGACTTTCTGGAAACGACGCTCAAGAGCCTTATCTTTTTCAAAATATTTCTGATACTCATCGAGGGTGGTGGCACCGATACTGCGCAGTTCGCCACGAGCCAACGCCGGCTTCAGGATATTGGCAGCGTCCATGGCTCCCTCGCCCTTACCTGCACCAACAAGGGTATGTATCTCATCGATAAAGAGGATTATCTCGCCGTCGGCCTGAGTAACCTCATTGACGATAGCCTTAAGACGCTCCTCAAACTCACCCTTGTACTTGGCGCCTGCAACCAGCGCACCCATATCGAGTGAATATATCTGCTTATTCTTAAGATTTTCAGGGACATCGCCACGCACGATACGGTGGGCAAGTCCCTCCGCAATAGCGGTCTTACCGGTACCGGGCTCACCTATCAGCATAGGATTGTTCTTGGTACGACGGCTAAGTATCTGAAGTACACGGCGTATCTCCTCGTCACGTCCGATAACGGGATCGAGTTTGCCCGAACGAGCCTTTTCGTTAAGATTGATCGCATACTTGCTGAGGGCATTGTAAGTATCCTCAGCACTCTGATCCGTGGCTTTCTTACCCTTACGCAACTCGTCGATGGCAGCCGACAATTCATGTTCATTTAATCCGGCATCCTTCAAGATCTGTGATGCAGAACTCTTGATGGTAAAGATAGCAAGAAGTATTGCCTCCAGTGTCACATACTGGTCACCCTGCTTCTTCGCAATGTCAAGCGCTTTCTGAAGCACATCATTTGAAGTACGGCTAAGATAGGGCTCACCGCCCGATACCTTTGGTTCTGAAGCTATAGCACGGTCTATGGCCGCGTTGACAACGCCGATATTGGCACCTACCTTCTGAAAGATAAACTGCATCAGCGAATCGCCTTCGGTCATAAGCCCTTTCAACAAGTGCACCGGCTCGATCGCCTGATTACCGGAAGCCTTGGTTATCTCCACGGCCTTCTGGATAGCCTCCTGTGACTTGATAGTAAAGTTATTGAAATTCATGATGAAGTTATTTTGTTAATTCTGTATATCTACCTAACGCCTGACGCCCCAATAATGTTGAAATATATTTTGAACATCGCCACGCATTTCTTAACTTTGTTATTCAAAAATCCAATATCATACTGAATGAAACGACTACTTATTTTCACAATAACTCTCTTTGCGATGTTGCCCGGGCTGATGGCTCAGTCATCATCACCATTTCCTTATCCTCAGGTACCCGATACTCTTGGCAATCTGCAGGCCCGTTCGGACTATCTGCTGATGCATTTCTGGGACAAGGCCGACATTAAAAAACTGGTTAACGACACGACGGCCCTTAACGAAGCTTTTGCCGACTACGTGACATTTATGCCCTATGCGTCAAGTGACAGCGTAAGGACATCGATTACCAATCTGATAAAAAGCTTAAAGAGTGATCCGAAATATATTCTTGCCTTTGTAAAGAGCGCCGAGAAAAACATGTTTTCACCCGAATCTTCGGTTAAGGCCGATCAGGCGTACATGCTGTTTACCCGAGCCGTCTTAAGCAACAAGAAGATCAATCCCAAAGAAAAGGCACGCTACGTTGACCAGGTAAAGATGCTAAACAGTTCACAACTTGGATCAATGGTGCTCCCTCTCAGCTATGTGACCCGACACGGTGCCGAACATCAGCTCTACGAGCAGCCGGGCGAATTCAAGCTGATGTATTTTCACTGGCCCAATCATGAGGACTCGATGACAGAGCTGCGCCTGCAGACCGATGCCGCGTTGAGCGCGCTCAGCAAGGATGGCCGCGTAAAGATATTCGATCTGTATGTCGGCAATCCGGAACAGGCGCTGCGTCAAAACATGGAAAGCTTCCCCTACGAATGGGAAGTCGGCTGGGCTCCCAATGCACCCTCGGTCATTGACCTGCGTGTATTGCCTACATTCTATCTGCTTGATGGAGAGAACAAAATCATGGGACGCGACATGTCAATCGATGCCGTACTCCAGATAATGTCGGCGATTTACCTAAAAAACATGCAGTAACTCCTCAACCTTCATAATCTCATGAAAGTTTTTTTAGAAAACCTGTTTTTAAAATGTACCGGCTTCTCCTACAGCAACATGGCGCGCCTGTTCATGCGTCTGTTCGTAGGTGTGATGCTGCTTCAGTTCGGTGTAAGGCATCTTGTCAATTTCACCCAATTGTGCACCACATTTCCCGGTGTGCTCGGCTGGAGCGGCGAGACATCGCTTATCGTGATGATATGCATCGAGGTAATAAGCTCGCTGCTCATCATGGTAGGATTTCTGACCCGACTTGCAGTTATTCCGGCCATAATCGCCATGATATTTGCCGAACACTATATTTTGACCGCGATGCTGCCCGATACCCTTCCCTACTTCATCAGCAGTACCCAGCCGGGCTATCTGCCGCTGATGTTTATCGGCATATACATTTACATCCTGATAGCAGGACCGGGTAAGATATCGCTCGACTACTTCATTTCGCTGTTCATAATTTCTCGCAGGGGCAAGGATGAGGCTCAGGAGCTTGAGGAGGTATGACCGGCACGCTAATGGACTTATAACTAATTAATGAGTATAGCAGTACTAATCTCAGGTGGAGTTGACAGTGCGGTGGTTGTGCACCGCCTCAAGGAAGAGGGTCATGACCTTCACCTGTTTTATATACGCATAGGGCTTGACAACGGCGAAGGCGACTGTTCGGCGCAGGAGGACATCGAGATGTGCCGCTTTATCGCCGCACGTTACGGCTGCCCGTTTGATGTTGTATCACTACATGAGGAATACTGGGATAATGTGATGCAGTATGCACTTGATACGGTGAAACAGGGCCTTACGCCCAATCCTGACATCATGTGCAACAAGATGATCAAATTCGGATTTTTCGAACAGCGCTGGGGTCATGAGTTTGACATGACCGCAACAGGTCACTATGCTTCGACCGAGATCATCGACGGAACGAAATATCTCGCCACCGCGGTAGATCCCGTAAAGGACCAGACCGACTTTCTCGCACGTATAAGCTACGATCAGCTGAAGCACCTTATGTTTCCGCTCGGAAATCTGCCGAAATCACGTGTGAGGGAGATCGCGGTAGAGGCCCAGCTGCCGAATGCCAAGCGCAAGGACAGCCAGGGAATATGCTTTCTCGGCAAGATCAACTATAACGACTTCATACGCCGTCATCTCGGCGAAAAACCGGGACCGATCATACACCTCGAGACCGGAAAGAAACTCGGCGAGCATCACGGGGTATGGTTTCACACTATAGGTCAGCGCAAAGGCCTCGGTCTGAGCGGAGGCCCCTGGTATGTAGTGAAAAAGAACGTACATGACAACGTGGTGTATGTGAGCCAGGGTTACAACACCGAGAAGCAGTACGGCAACACACTTCATCTCGACGAGATGCATTTCATCTCAGGCGATCCCTGGAACGGGTCCTCAGAACCGCAGGAAATAAAATTCAAAAATCGTCATGCTCCGGAATTCATGTCGGCGACAATTACCCGTCTTAACGACCGGGAATATGTCATTGACTCGCGTGACCGCGTCCAGGGTATAGCGCCCGGACAGTTTGGCGTCATTTACGACGCTACGGGCCGCTTGTGCTACGGCAGCGGCATTATTACCGGACAGGATATAATACTTTGACAACCATGCAGACCAACGACAAAGTCCAACTAAAGATAATGGGGATTTCCTACAGTCAGCTTCAGTCGGGAGCCTATGCGCTTATTCTGGCGGAAGTCGACGGTCCCTATCGTATACCGGTGGTGATAGGTGCAGCCGAGGCCCAGTCCATCGCCATAAGGCTTGAGCATATCGTTCCACCGCGTCCCATGACCCACGACCTGTTTGTCAGCTTTGCCCATGCTTTCGGAGTACGCCTCGACAATGTGTACATCTACCGCTTCGAGGATGGCATATTTTATTCAGAACTTACATTCACCGACGGTGAGCGTACAATAGTGATCGATGCCCGTACAAGCGACGCAATAGGAATTGCACTGCGTACAAAAGCTCCTATATATACTACCCGCGAGATTGTCGATGAGACAGGATTTATTATGGAGGAAGTCACCATCGACAGCAATGAAGGTGGTGAACAGGCTGAAACTGTTGAAGATCCTGCTGAAAAACTGGCAAAACTGGAAGAACGGCTGGCACAATGCATAGCCGACGAACTGTATGAGGAAGCTGCCAAGGTATCGGAACAGATAGCCGCCGTACGGAAGCTAATTGACAGTCAGGACAATTCAAGCGAAAACGATTAACTAAGCATAACCTTAAATTCAGATTAACGCATGGACTTCACAAAAATAAAACTCGCGCTCCTAAGTTTTATACAGTTTGCTGTGTGGGGCAGCTACCTAATCAGTCTCGGCCAGTATCTCGGATCAGCCGGTCTCGGTGCCGATATCTCGATATTTTATGCTGTCGGTGGTTTTGTATCAATCTTCATGCCGGCTCTTATAGGCATAATAGCCGACCGCTGGATACAGGGTCAGAGATTACTCGGTATATGCCATTTCCTCAGCGCTATCTTCATGACTTTTGCATGGATCTACGCCAAGGGGCATCCACAGCTTGAGTTCTGGCCGTTCTTCTCTTTGTTTACACTCAGCCTGGCATTCTATATGCCTACGATAGCACTCTGCAACACCGTGTCATTCTCCGTGCTTAAGGGCAGCGGTCTTGATCCGGTAAAGGCTTTCCCGCCAATACGCGTTTTCGGCACAGTCGGCTTCATTGTCGCCATGTGGTTCGTTAACTCATTCTATTTCAATGACGGAGTTTTTGGCTTCACACTTTCCGACACCAATCCGAATGCCGGAGCGCGCTTCCAATACACTGATGTGCAGCTGCTCGTAAGCGCAATATTGGGTTATGTGATGGGGTGCTACAGTTTCACAATGCCCTCAGTACCTACTGCCGGAAATGCCGACAAAGGCAAAGGTATCATGTCGGTGCTTGGTCTTGACGCATTCAGACTGATGGCCGATTCCCGCATGTTCATATTCTTCTTTTTCTCGATGCTGCTCGGTGTGGCGCTGCAGATCACGAACGGATACGCTACGTCGTTTATCACCAGTTTCAAGGGAATACCTGAATATGCCGACACTTTCGGCGCCAACAATGCCACGCTGCTTACATCGATTTCGCAGATCTCAGAAGCCCTGTGTATATTGCTGATACCTTTCTGCCTTAAACGCTTCGGCATCAAGAATGTCATCCTTATGTCGATGTTTGCGTGGGTGCTCCGTTTCGGTCTGTTCGGTATTGGCAATCCCGGTTCAGGATTATGGCTTCTGATATTGTCAATGATTGTCTACGGTGTGGCATTTGACTTCTTCAATGTATCCGGCGCGCTGTTTGTCGAGAAAGAGACTCACAACAGCATAAAGGCTTCCGCACAGGGCCTGTTCATGCTCATGACCAATGGTCTGGGAGCATCCATAGGCATGCTGATAGCCGGTGCTATCGTTAACAACTACGTTACACCCACCGACATTGACGGTCGGGTGTACATGACCGGTGACTGGTCTACTCCCTGGCTCATCTTCTCAGGATACGCACTCGTAGTCGCTCTGGCATTCAGCGTGCTGTTCAAGTACAAACATACTCCCGAAAAGGCATGATACAGTATTATGCTCCTGACATCGTGGCCTCGCTCAGTCTCCCTGAGGATGAGGCACGCCATTGCATCAAGGTGTTGCGTCATCGGCCCGGTGATATAATCGAGGTTATCGACGGCTGCGGTCATCGTTACAACTGTCGTCTTCTGAATGATAATCCCAAGCATGCGGATGTTGAAATCATAGCTACCGAAGATGTCGTCCCGGCCTGGAACACGCGCATTACCATTGCCGTGGCTCCGACCAAAAACATTGATCGCATGGAATGGCTTGTGGAGAAGCTGACGGAGATCGGTGTCAACCGTATCGTGCCGCTGCTTTGCCGACATTCCGAGCGTAAAGACCTCAAGACCGAGCGACTCAGCCGTATCGCCGTATCGGCAATGAAACAGTCGCTTAAAGCCACCCTGCCGATAATAGAGCCGCTGACCCCATTTTCCGAGTTCATAGCTTCAGATGACTCGGCCATACGCTATATCGCCTACTGCGACGAAAGCATACCCCGCGTATCGCTTGCAGGGACCTATAAATGGGCTCCCTCAGTCACTGCCCTCATTGGCCCGGAAGGTGATTTTGATCCGGCCGAAATAACACGGGCTCTTGATACAGGCTACATTCCCGTAACGCTCGGAAACAACCGCCTGCGCACCGAGACCGCTGCTCTCGTAGCGTGTGACACATTCCACATCATCGACCAAATGCTGCAATCATGACAACTCTGCAATATCTTACCGGCTCCCCTACCGGTAACTTTTTCCTGTTGGCAGGCCCGTGTGTAATCGAAGGTGAAGCAATGGCTATGGATATTGCCGAAAAGATTACCGATCTTACCGCGCGCCTCAATATACCCTATATATTTAAGGGTTCCTATCGTAAAGCCAATCGCTCACGCATCGATTCATTCACCGGTATCGGCGATGAAAAGGCATTGAAAATATTACGTAAAATACGCGATACTTTCGGCTGTCCCGTCGTGACCGACATACATACGGCAGAAGAAGCAGCCATGGCTGCGGAGTATGTCGATGTACTCCAAATTCCTGCATTCCTATGTCGCCAGACTGATCTGCTTGTAGCGGCAGCCGCTACCGGCCGTATGGTAAATATCAAGAAAGGACAGTTTCTGTCACCTGAGGCAATGAGGTTTGCCGTGCAGAAAGTACGTGACGCCGGCAATGACCAGATAGCGGTGACCGAACGCGGGACCACTTTCGGCTATCAGGATCTTATCGTGGACTACCGCGGGATACCGGTGATGCAACAGTCAGGCGTTCCGGTAATTCTTGACGCAACCCATTCATTGCAACAGCCCAATACGACCGAAGGTGTGACCGGTGGCCGCCCGGAACTGATCGAGACTGTAGCCCGAGCCGGCATTGCCGTAGGTGCTGACGGACTGTTTATCGAGACTCACCGGGACCCGTCAATAGCAAAGAGCGACGGAGCCAACATGCTGCCTCTTGACCGGTTGCCACAGCTGCTTGAGCGTCTGACGGCTATACGCATGACCATAAACGGATTTTAGAGCTGACGGGTCGCGCTGAATGTCTTGTGGCGGAATATGAACGCAGGGAGCATCTGTCCGAGCACCATGGCAAATATGACAAACACACATGTCACGCCATTATACTCGAGCAGGAACGTATAGTGCATGAACTCCGCTTCCTGAGGATGCGTGACCATCATAAGAAATGCCTGCAAAGTCTTATAGGCATAAATTCCCGGGATCATCGGAAGCAGTGACGGATAGGAGAATGCTTCCGGAGGACACTTTACCTTCGGTGCGATCCAGATGGCAAGACAGCCTATTATGAAAGCGCTTATAAAACTGCCGAGTGCGAGATGCATACCGGCGAGAGACACCAGGCAGTAACGTGTGGCGTGACCAACGGCCGCTATAAGCGCACAGTACTTGTAGGCAACCTTCGGAAGATTGCTTATCGATGCAAAACCGATGGCTGCCACAGCAGCAAACAGTGCATCCTGCAATATGTGAAGTATTATTGACATCATCACGATAATACATTTAAGTTCATTGTCATAAATCCGACTGTCATGCCGGTGGCGATACATCCGGTAAGTATCAGCGCATTCATCAGCCGTGAAAAGAAACAGAGATAATGCCCTTCGAGCATGTCACTCACCGAATTGATGTAAGGAATACCGGGAATAAGGTACAGGACACTTGTACCTAACGCGATGTCGGGAGTACCGGTCAACGGCAATATAAATCCTACCGATCCGATAACCGATGAGACATAAGCTGCCGTCAGCATCATGAGTCGCACATCAATATGAGCTTTCGCAAAAAGGATTTTCAACGTATATCCTACCAAAGTAGCAACGGCAACAATGGCCATGGCACCGATATCACCGCCGAAAAGGCGGCAGAAGGAGGCATTGGCCAACACCACAAGTAGCATCACATACCAATGATTGATACCGGGCATACGGCGCACCATGGAAACGACCTCAGGCACCTGACGCATCGGAATCTTTCCTTCAGCCACATCCCAGCTGAGACGGCTCAGCTGGGCATTCGCGCGGTAGCTTACCGGCCCTGTCTTTATATGACTTGTATACTGTGCATAGTCGTCAACATCGTCACGCGAGCTGACTCTTACCGTAATATGACGTGGAAATATCTGTATATCCGAGCGATAGCCGTAACGATCGGCCATACGCCTGACGTTCTTGTCTATGCGGACGCATGTAGCGCCACACTCCCACAAAAAAGCCGCATAATCAGCCAATATACGGCACACGCTAATTACTCCTTTTTCACAATCCGGTCTCATATACTTATAACGACATTAGACTATACAAATGTTTCATTAAACGGTCTAAAAAAGCCGGTGCGGAAAACCTTAGTTCACCGCACCGGACAATTATGTATTATTCTAAATCAAGCCTTCTGCACAGACTGATTCTTCGGTTCGATAATACGGGTAAGGAAGAAGCCTGCAAAGAATATGAGCAGTGTACTGATCACGATACTGAGATTGATATGTACAAACTGCGGTATTCCCCACCAGTCAGTGAGCTTGGTCTGGAGAGCGATGAGGATCAGCGAGGCCACACCGAGGACCACACCGACCACTGCATGAGGCTTACGCGCCTTGGGACACAGGAATGCCAGCAGGAACATACCGAGCACACCGCCTGAACATATACTGCTCAGCGCCCACCATGCGTCAAGAGCATTGTCGACGAAGAGGAAGCACAGTGCCACTCCGATACTGAGGATACCGATACCGACACTCGCCAGACGCAATACCAGCACCTTGCGCTCGTCGCTTGCATTGGGAAAACGATGCGCGAAAAAGTCAGTCATTATGATGGTTCCTGAAGAGGTAACACCGGTGGCGACCGTACTCATGCCGGCACAGAATATCGAGGCGATAAGCAGACCGACCAGGCCGATAGGCATTTCGTTGATAATAAAGTACGGGAATACATAGTCACTCTTGATCCCCTCGGGAAGCAGCTGCGGCGATACCGTATAATAGGCATAAAGACATGATCCTATCATGAACAGGACCACGTTGACCGGCAATGTCAGCAACGAGCCCCAGAATGCACTCTTGCGGGCCTCACCAAGTGACGGGGCTGCACAATAACGCTGAGTATAGCTCTGGTCTATGGCAAAGTTATTCAGATTGGTAAACATACCGTAGACAAGACACACCCAGAAAGTGCTCTCGATAAGGGAACCGTCAAATGATCCGAGCGAGAATTTATTGTTTTCCCAGCAAATGCGGAAAGTCTGAGCAGGTCCTTCCGGCATCCCGGTCAACAGCACGATAAGGCATATCACCGCACCGATAATCAGGATAGCGCCCTGAAGAGCCTCAGTCCATATCACTGACTTCAGACCACCCTTCTGGCTATACAATATGATACCGAGACCGGTGATGGTGACCACGATAGGAATATTCCACCCCATCAGCACATTCATCGGCACTGCAAGCAGATACAATATGGCACCTGAACGGCACACCTGTGTAAAGAGATAGAACGTCGAGGCATACGAACGGGCCCAACGGCCGAAACGCTCCTCGAAGTAACTGTAGGCACTGATACTGCCCAGTTTTCTGTAAAACGGGACAAAGTACCTCATCGCCAGCAGACCCGCCGGTAATATTGACAATGTGAACACAAAGGCATTCCAATTGCTGCGGAAGGCCGACGAACAATAGCCGAGAAACGATATCGAGCTACAGAACGAAGCAAATATCGAAAGGCCTACTACCCAACCGGGAACTTTACCGCCACCGCGGGTGAATTCCTCGCTACTCTGTTTTTTACGGCCGAACATATACCCGAAGAGTATAGTGCCGACCGTAAATACCAGAAATACGATAATATCAACGACATTCATCGCCGTTACAGAATGATTTTACCGTCCTTGATAGGCAATTTCTCAAGAGCCTCACGTACCTTGTCGCGCTCGGGTGCGTTAAACTTGTGGAACGGAGCGGCAACAAAGTCATCCTTGATCACACCGAGCAGTGAGCATGCACATTTAAGACCTTTAAGATAGCTTGATCCGTGCTTGCCGATGCTGTAGATCGATGTGCTGATCTGCATGATATACTGCTGCAGGCGGCGTACTTCCTTAAGATTGCCATCCTTGGCGGCATTGTACATAGCCACGTAAAGCTCAGGGAACATATTGGCACCGCCGTTGATACCGCCGTTGGCGCCCATGAGCACACTTTCGCCGGTCACCTCTTCCGGACCCATCAGCATAGAGAAGTCGGGACGATGCTTCATCATATACATCACTGACTGGAAGTAAGGCAGATTGGCCGAACTGTCCTTGAAGCCGACTACCTGAGGATTTTCAGCTATTCGGCAGATAGTCGCGGGTGAGAAGTTGACCTTGACATGACTCGGCATGTTGTAGAGGAACAGCGGCAGAGGAAGATCCTTGAGAAGATCCTCATAGAACTCCGCAAGCTCGGGCTGTCCCGTAGCGAAATAATATGGAGCGGCACTCACTACTGCCGATGCGCCACAGTCAGCAGCTAATTTGGCAAGATTGGTGCTCTCTACAATCGATGTATCGGTGATGCACACAAGCACCGGAAGACGTCCGGCATTAATACGGCAAGTCTCGCGTATCATCTGCTGGCGCAGGCGATAGCTCAGGCTCTGCTCCTCACCTGTCGTACCCAGGATAAACAATCCGTGAACACCGCCGGCAATAAGATGCTCGATAAGATTTTCAAGACTTTCCACATCAAGGATGTCATTTCCGAGGAGTGGAGTCACGAGCGGGGGAATAATGCCGCTCAGTGGCGAATTTAAGGTATTGTCCATTGCTTTATTGATAAAATACTATTATTTTTGTTCTGCAAAAATAGCAATTTCTGCCCAAAAGTGTATATTTACACTCATTTATTTTTCGTTACATTGTCAAAGATATAACTTTAATTCGGATTTACGGCTATGAACATCATAATTTCTCCTGAAATACGGGCGGCAGCTCCTGATTTCAAGGTCATCACTATCGAGGCCGATGTAGAAAACTCACCTACCGCGCCCGAGATTATCGCCGACCTTGACTCGCTTGCAGCTACAATAAGAGAGCGCTTCGAACTTGGCGACATCAACAAGCGCCCTGGCATCGCGGCGACGCGTCGCGCATATAAGGCACTTGGAAAAGATCCCAACCGCTATCGCCCGTCGGCCGATGCCTTATGCCGTCGAGCCGTCAAGGGTATGGAGCTGTATCACATAAGCAATCTGGTCGACATCATCAACATCGTGTCAATGGCATCGGGATATTCGATCGGAGGATTTGACGTGGATAAGATTGACGGCGATACGCTGACTCTCGGTGTAGGGCGTGAAAACGAGGAATATGAGGGAATAGGCCGTGGACCGCTTAATATCACAGGCATGCCGGTATACAGGGATAAGACCGGAGGTATCGGAACCCCGACAAGCGATCATGTGCGCACGCAACTTGATTTAAACACCAAGCGGTTGCTCATCTGCATAAATATCTACGGAGAGGAGCTTCCCGTACGTGATACCGTGGCTCTCGCATCCGAGCTGCTGCTCGATCACTGCAACGCCCGGCACATGCGGATCAATACATGGAGCGGCAACGAAATTATCGAAAGTTAAAATATTGTCAGGTTCTTTTGCAGGCGCATATTTTTGAGTAAATTTGTACTACCATTACTTGCAATATGAAAAAACTGATTATAGCTATTCTGGCCGCCATCATGTCGGCCGGGGCCGGATATGCGGCCACCGCAAAATTTAAGAATGTACGAATCGATTCCAATGTCCACCACAACGGTCAGCGCGGCGTCATGATCCATGCCGGCTTTGATCTTGACAAGGCTAAAGGAAAGATTATAGAGTGTCAGGCGATATTTTATGCCGCACCCGGCAGCCGCGCATTACGTGACTTGAATTATAAGTACCGTCTGTCACCATCACTTAACTACGTGGCATCATCCGAATATTTTACCGCCGCATCTGATGCCGAGGTAAAAGACGATTGCCGTATCTTCATCCCCACTGAGGAGCTCCACCTTAAAAGTCCGCGTAAGTATCGTGTATATGTGAAAGTGTCGGTATATACCAATCCCGGCAAAACCGGAGAATTCCTCACCGAAACTGACTATATCCCCTTCATTGTCGACAATACAGGCGCCGAGACAGTAGCGGTTGACACCTACAATTACGATCCTTCAATGCCGCCTGTTCCGGTTGTGGCACCCAAGGCCATTGCAGGTAAACCGGCCGATAAGAATAATAAAGCCGTCAAGAGTGATGTGCCGCAGACTGTCGATCCCGTCATCAACAATGAGGAGGAACCTCAGTATGACCGCAAGGGCCGTATGAAACCCCGCAAACGCAAGGTATTCATATCCTGATCAAAGCACCAGTTCTTCCAGCAAACGCATAAACGTCGCGTCCAGGTCACCGGTCAGTCCGGGATGTGGACGCGATGTCTGTATACATGCACTTTTAACTGCCGTAAGCCATCGGAAACGTTCCTCAACCGGCTGTCCTGCCAGTTGTCCGGCTTCCAGATTACCATCGGCAAGCGCGGTAAATGCCGAGCACTGACACTTGATCTGGTCAAGTGAGTGCGCAGGACGTATGGCTTCGATACGCGGCATATCGAAGTTCAGGGCAACACGTATCCAGCGACGGCGCTTGCACATCATTATCAATCCGATATTGATAAACTCCTCACGCTCTACACGGGGTACGTAACGGATCACCGCATACTCATATAAGTGCTTTTCGCTCATCTATCGCACGGTTTACAAAAATACTTGAATTACGTAACCTTTCGGTAAGAAAACGCCCATAAACCTTGCGCAACTCGTCGGGAGTGGCATCGGTATCTTCCCAATCGAGCCATTCGTCAGGTATCAGAGCCACTATGCGCTCGAGCGTCCGCGGAGTAATGCGCTGTCGGAGTTCCTTGTCAGCCTCCGCAATCTTGGACGCCTTGCGCAACAGCGCATGATCCTTAATGTAGGGAAAGGGAGAAAGAGGGGCTTCCTCAATATTTCGCCATGCATGATGGAAATAAAGCGACGCACCATGGTCGATAAGCCATACGTCACCGCCCCACACAAGCATATTGGTGTTGCGTGCTGTGCGGTCCACATTAGTCAAAAATGCGTCAAGCCATACAATACGCGAGGCCATCATCTCATCCACCGGATTGCTGTAAGGATCCATCGTCATGGCTCCGCTAAGAAAGTGCATGCCAAGATTGAGGCCCCGGCTTGCATTCAGCAGATCCTGTACCTCCTCGTCGGGCTCGGTGCGTCCCATCTCCTCCCCGAGATCAAGCAAGACCAGTTCGGGAACCTTAAAGCCCAGCGCACGGGCCACCTCTCCACCTATCAGCTCAGCGATAAGTGCCTTCTTTCCATGTCCTGCTCCGCGAAACTTGAGCACGTACTTAAATCCGTCGTCAGCTTCCACAAGAGCAGGAAGTGACCCGCCTTCACGTAAAGGTGTCACGTAGCGGGTCACTTCTTGATGTCGTAATTCCATTTCGAAACAATTAACTGAGCGCTGCCGCAGCGGCATGCACTACTTCACCTAACGTCGGGTGAGCGTGAATTGTTTCAGCAATGGCATCTATTGTCAGTCCTGCACTCATGGCAAGCGCCGGTTCCTGAATAAGATCGGCTGCATGCGGTCCACATATATGGGCTCCGACAAGCTTTCGGGTATTACGGTCGATGATCAGCTTCACGATGCCGTCATCAGCCTCCATGGACATTGCCTTGCCGTTGGAGCGGAAAAGGGCTTTGCTGACAGCGATATCCATACCGGCAGCCTTACATTGCTCCTCAGTGAGGCCAACCATGGCACACTCGGGATGAGTGAATGCGGCAGCAGGCACGACATCGATATTGACTTTGTGGCCCATGACGCGTGACGCCTGTGCCGAAGCCGCATGCGCAAGCATCAGGCGAGCATTGACATCACCTACCGCATATATTCCGTTGACCGAAGTCATGAAGTTGTCATCGACAACTATGGCGCCGCGCTCAACTTTTATACCGAGAGCCTCGATCCCTTCCGGTAGCACAGGACGACGTCCCACAGCCATGAGCACCTCATCGGCCTCCACTTCACAGGGCTTCCCCTTGAGCTCGTAATCGACAATCTTCCCTTCCCGGATACCGGTTACTGTTGCCGAAGTGACGACATTTATACCCGATCGTGACATGGCCGTCTTAAGACGCTTCGATATATCTTTGTCAAAATTCGGGAGCAATTCCTTGCAGTATTCCAGCACAGTCACCCTGACGCCGAAAGCGTTGAGCACACAGGCGAGTTCCACTCCGATCACTCCTCCGCCAATTATGGCTATCGAATGAGGGAGCTTTTCAAGATTGAGCAATTGATCACTGTCAATACACAGTTCGGCACCGGGAACATTCAGCTTAGCGGGCGCCGAGCCGGTAGCGATGATTATCTTGGGCGCACTGAAAGTCTCGCCATTTACCTCGACACAGCCGTCGACGGTAAAACGGGCCTCCCCGGTGATATAATTGCCTCCGGACTGCATACTTCCCTTCACGCGTTCACGAAGCGTAGCAACGACATCGGCCTTACGCTGAAGCGCATCACTCCAGGTGAGCGCACCGGGAGCTATGCGCAACACATCAGCCCAATGGCACAATGACTTTGTGGGTATGCAGCCTCTGTTCAGGCATGTGCCACCTGCCTCGGCACGTTCGATCACAACGGTGTCAAGTCCCGCGGCAAAAGCGGCCGACGCAGCGTCCATACCGCCGGGGCCGCATCCTATTATTATGACATCAGCCTTACGCATGGCTTCCTGAAAGTTCGCGGTAAGTAACTATCGGCTTCAATGCAGCCTGAGTGTCATCAGGATGTCCTATCGGAGTGGTATGCGGAGCGCCCTTGACCACATCAGGAGTCTCGGCAGCCTCACGCGCTATATCGCGCATTACCGCAATAAATTCGTCAAGAGTGTCCTTGCTCTCCGTTTCTGTCGGCTCAATCATCAGCGATTCATGGAACAGCAACGGGAAATATATTGTCGGAGCATGGAATCCATGATCAAGCAACCGCTTGGCCACATTAAGCGTAGTCACTCCAGTCGACTTGTCAGCCAGTCCGTCAAATACAAACTCATGCTTGCAAACACTGTCAATAGGCAGCAGGTAAAGATCGCGCAGACGCTCCTTGATATAGTTGGCATTGAGTGTCGCCAGACGTCCTGCCATGCGCAATCCTTCATGACCGAGCGACAATATGTAGGCGAGAGCGCGTATTGCCACGGTGAAGTTGCCGAGAGCGCCCGACACACGTCCGAGCGAGTTATCAGCGCAAACCACGTCATAGCTGTCGTCATCAAGTTTAACCACTCGGGGATTCGGAAGCAGGTGTTCAAGACCGGCACGCACACCGACCGGACCGGCACCGGGACCACCTCCGCCGTGAGGTGTCGAGAATGTCTTGTGCAGATTGATGTGCATGACGTCAAAACCCATATCTCCGGGTCGACATACGCCAAGCAGCGGGTTCAGATTGGCGCCGTCATAATACATCAGGCCACCGGCCTCATGTACGAGTGCGGTTATCTCGGGAATATTGCGTTCAAACAGGCCAAGTGTATTCGGGTTTGTCATCATCACCGCAGCCACAGTATCATCAAGCAGCGGGCGAAGATCATCCACATCAACCGTACCGTCAGGACGGCTCTTGACTTCGACTACCTTATATCCGGCCATCGCTGCACTGGCAGGGTTGGTACCGTGGGCCGAGTCGGGAACTATCACCTTATTCCTGCCGAAGTCGCCGCGCTCATCATGATAAGCCTTTATGACCATCAGGCCGGTAAGCTCACCATGTGCGCCGGCATAAGGATTGAGAGTAAACTCACTCATGCCGCCGATTTCCGACAGATAACTCTGAAGTGTGTAATATGCCTCAAGCGCACCCTGCACGGTGGATGCAGGCTGCCAAGGATGCAGGCGGGCTATCACGGCATCGGCTGCCATCTCCTCGTTTATCTTGGGATTATACTTCATCGTACATGAGCCGAGAGGATAAAAACCGGTGTCGACACCGAAGTTATTGCAGCTCATGTTGGTATAATGGCGTACTACCGTAGGTTCATCCACCTCCGGGAGCACAGGCTCATCTTTACGAAGCAGTTCGGCGGGAATTGCATCCATCGCGTCATCACATCCATTTACCGGCAGGCGGTAACCATAACGTCCGCTACGCGAAAGTTCAAATATCAGCTTTCCGTAATACTTATTATTCATAATGATTATGCTGTTAGGTAAATGATTACATAGATTTAACGAGTTCGACGAGAGCATCCATCTCCTCCTTCGTGCGCATCTCGGTCACCGCTATCTGAAGCTTATGACTATCAAGAGCTACACCGGCAAGAATTCCGGCTTCTATTCCCCGCTTTATCAGCTCCTCGGTGTTAAAATCAGTCTCTACGACAAATTCGTTGAGATACGGAGCATCGTAGGCCATGCGGCATTTTCCAGTTGCCACGAGGCGATCAGCAAGATAATGGGCTCCTGATGCGCCGGAAGCGTTCACCTCACGCAGTCCCTTCGAGCCGAACAGCGACATGTATATTGTAACAAACAGCGACATTAGTCCCTGATTGGAGCAGATATTACTTGTGGCCTTGTCACGGCGTATATGCTGTTCGCGCGCCTGAAGCGTCAGTACAAACACACGGTTGCCCTTATCGTCAGTAGTAGCTCCGACAATACGTCCGGGCATCTTTCGGATAAGCGCTTTGGTAGCACAGAGGAATCCGAGATACGGACCGCCGTAATTAAGCGGCATGCCGAGCGACTGAGCGTCACCGGCAGCGATATCGGCACCCCATTCACCCGGACAACGGAGTACACCCAGTGCCGAAGCCACGCAGGTCATGGCAAGCAGCGACTTGTTGGCATGGATGGCATCAGCCCAACCGGTATAGTCCTCGACAATACCATAGCGGTTAGGTATCGGAAGTACCACACCTGCTACATCCGGTCCGAGTTTAGCCTCGAAATCAGCGCGTGAAGTCACACCATTTTCCTCGGCAATTATATCAAGTTCTATGCCGTGATAACGGGCATAGGTACGCATCACCTCAAGCACCTGTGGCAGTACGGTTGCCGACACGAGCACACGGTTGCGCTTGCGTGCTGCGGCTACCGTCATCACCATAGCCTCGGCTGTTGCTGTAGAGCCGTCATACATCGAAGCATTGGACACCTCGAGTCCGGTCAGCTCAGCCATCATGGACTGATATTCGAAGATATACTGTAATGTTCCTTGCGAAATTTCAGGCTGATAAGGCGTGTAGGCCGTAAGGAATTCCGAACGTGATATGAGCGACGGAATGACAGCGGGAGTATAATGGTCGTAGTAGCCGGCTCCTGCAAAACATACGAGCGGACGGTTAGCGGCATCAAGTGCGGCAAAAAAGTCGCGCACCTCTTTCTCACTCTTCTCCGACGGCAAGTCATAGTCGCGGTTCAAAAGCAACTGCGACGGCACGTCGGAATACAAGTCATCAAGTGACTTAACGCCACACACCTCAAGCATGTCAGCGACATCACCTGAGGTGTGGGGAAAATAACGATGAAGCATCATGTCATAAAAGGGCTTAGTGGCACACAGCCTTATATCCTTCTTCATCAAGCAGCGATTCAAGCTCACTCTCATCGCTCAGCTCAACCTTGATCATCCAGGTACCCATGGCATCCTTATTGATAAGGCCGGGCTCATCGGCAAGTGCCTCGTTGACTTCTATTACGGTACCCGATACAGGCGAGATAAGATCACTGGCGGCCTTAACACTCTCTACCGCACCGAAATCCTCACCGGCTGTAACCTCGTCACCATCTTCCGGAAGATCTACATACACGATGTTGCCAAGCTGATGCTGTGCATAATCAGTAATACCGATCAGACCGACATTTCCGTCAACAATAATATACTCGTGACTGGGAGAATAATAAATCTTGCTCATGATGTTTTTTAGATATTAATTGGTTTATTGTTTATAGTTCTTGTTATAAAATTTCTTTTTCACAACGGTGGCCGGGAAAGTCTTGCGACGTATGCGCACTTTAAGAGGAGTGCCGAGTTTGGCGCAACGGGCATCAACCATAGCCAACGCAATACTCTTGTCAACCGAAATAGAGTGATAACCTGTTGTCACGTGTCCTACCACATTGTCATCGGCATCAAGCACCTCATAACCGTGGCGCGGAATAGCCTTGTCGGCAAGCTCAATACCTACGATCTTACGCGACGGGCCTTCGGCTTTAAGGGCGGCTACGGCCTCACGACCTATAAATTCCGGCTTATCAAGCTTTACAAACATAGTAAGGCCGGCCTCAACAGGCGAAACATCATCACCGAGTTCATTACCATACAGCGGAAGGGCAACCTCAAAACGCAGCGTATCACGGCAGCCGAGTCCACAAGGAGCAGCCTCGCCTGACTTAATGAGGGTATCCCAGAATTTCACAATCAGGTCATGAGAGGCATATATCTCAAAGCCATCCTCACCGGTATAACCTGTACGGCTCACTGTAATCTCTTCACCGTCAACAACGACAGTCTTGAATGTATAGAATCCCAGATCGGCACAATCGATACCGAGCACACCGGTCATCACAGCCTCGGCTTTCGGGCCCTGAACGGCAAGCTCACCAAGACGCTCGCTCTGATTATCTACCTTGACATCAAATCCGGCTGTCTTGCTCTCGATCCAGGCCACATCCTTATCGATATTGGATGCATTGATTACCAGGAAATAGTTATCTTCAGCGCGTTTGTAAACCAGTAGATCATCCACAACGCCGCCATGCTCATTGAGCATCATGCCATAGAAGCATTGCCCTACGGGAGCACCGGCAACATCATTACTGAATATATAATTGACAAATCGCTCGGCATCGGGCCCTGTTACCGATACCTCACCCATGTGTGACACATCAAATACTCCGCATGCATTACGCACTGCGTTATGTTCTTCGACAATTCCTGTATACTGGATAGGCATGATAAAGCCGCCGAAAGGACTCATCTGCGCACCGAGTGACACGTGACGGTCATAGAGACACGTCTTTTTATCCTCATTCATAGTCATTATATATTAAGTTAATCAATTGTCGGTTTGTAAGACCAGCTATCACTGAGCCGCAATCAACGCCCGCAACCGCCTTTTCCAGAGCATCACGCTCATAACGGACTCCTTTGAAACGGTCAAGCATATCACGGTCAAGATCGCCCAAACAGAAAAAATCACCTGTCATATTGACCGATGCGATGCAGTCATGCTTTATCTCGAGCTGTACATGAAACTCTCCCACCCCCTCGATACGCCGGCTGACGCGATGGGTACAACCGGGGTTTTTCCCATATATCCACTCTTCACGATAGTAATCGCGGGCAATCTCATCGATTGAGGCCACATCCTCGGAAGTAAGGAGTATCTCTCCGTCACACAGCTTATGCCGGGCATACTCCTTGAAGTCATTCAGGGATATGTCACTGTGCTCACTGATCGTTGTCACATGACTGCGCACTGACTCCACTCCCTTTGACTCAAGCTTAGTGCGTGATGGAGAAATAGCGTTTACCATTGCCTCGATATCCGTGGAATAGAGCATCGTACCGTGCACTATGCTTCGCCCAGGGATATGGTAGAAAGCATTTCCCGAGACTTTCCGGCCATTGATAAGGATATCATTGCGGCCGGAGGCCACCGCATCAATACCGATCGATTGCAGCATGGCGGCTACTTTCGAAGTGTAATCGGTAAAGGTGGTCATCACTGCATCGGAATTGACTATGTAGCTGAACATGATATTGTCAAGGTCGGCATAGACACATCCCCCACCGCTTTTGCGGCGGAACATAGCTATGTTGTTCTCACGGCAATAGTCTATATTTACTTCATTATGTATGACCTGATTGCGTCCGAAAATGACGGTTGGCTCCACTTGCCACATAAAAAAGAGATCATCACTGAAATTGCGTGCCACATACTCCTCCATCGCCAGATAAAACGGCAGCGGACGGACTGTATCATCAGGTAGAGCCACGTATTTCATATCGTGTTTTGTATGGTCTTAGAATTACTATGTTGTCACCAAAGTTAAGAAATGTTTTCCGCAACTCCAAGCGGCATACAGCCAATTATTTCTTTAACTGAAATTTTTTCGGAGGTGAAATTTGGTTTATATTATAAACTGATTTATATTTGCAAAACAATTCACTATTTATAGCTATGGACAAAGCAAATCTGACCCAGGAAGAAAGTCTGCGCATCATATCTGACATGATCAGGCGCACACGCGGAAAAATCGAGACAAGCGACGGCAACCTGCTGCTGTCATGGGGTATTCTCGCCGTAATCGTAGGTATCGTCGTAATGACGACAATGATGGTGACCGGCGACAGTTCATCACAGGCCCTGTGGGCTTTAATGGCTCTCGGAACATTTATCAACCGGCGCAAAAGAAACATCGACCAATCGAAGGGTTACAGCACATACATTGACAAAGTATCCTCATCCATCTGGCGTCTTGTCACCTTACTATGCTGGCCGGTAGCCATAACATGCGTGGTCCTCTTTCAGATCAATCGGCAGGTGCCTGAACCCGATACCAATTCACCATGGCTGGGCTTCTATCTGTATGCAATGATAGTTGTAGGAGCCGGCGCGGCCATTCAGGGCATCGTGATCAAAATCAGAAGCCTTATCATTGGTGGCGCATTCAGTGTGAGTGCCGGTCTTTGTGTGATGACATGTGCCATTGCCGGAATCATCGTAAGGCCTGAATGGAGCTATCCCCTTCTGATAATATGTTTTATAATGACATTGATCATACCGGGCATATCGATGCGCCGCAAAGCAAAACTCGACAATGACTGAACTTGATCCCCTGCTCCACTCGCAACTGCGACTTGCCATAATGTCAATCCTCATGAACGTCGAGGAAGCTGACTTTATGTATCTGAAGCAAAAGACCGAGGCCACTTCGGGCAACCTGAGCGTACAGCTCAACAAACTTACTGAAGCAGGCTATATCGATGTCTCACGCAGCATAGTGGGCAAAAAGACACGCACCGCATGCCGCGTCACAGATACAGGACGCAAAGCTTTCGAACACTACGTATCCGCCCTGCGGACATATCTTGGCATATAAAACAAAATCCGGATACGCTCGCGCGCGGCCGGATTTCTAACCTATGATTCACTTATTTGTTGTTGCTTACTTATTTTGGTGGTAGATCTATGCCATATTTGTAAAAATTTACGTAGGCATTTATTGATCTACACTGCAAAAATAATGTATTTAAGTATTTATGAAAAATACAATTCGTTAATTTAACCTAATTTAACATACAGATGGTAATTATTGATTTACCGTACCCAGTTCCTTGATACTACCTGTCGCAGGGTTCAGCAGCAGATAAGCCGGAGCCTTTTTATCAGTGAACAGCTTTGGATCGAGTCCGAATACGACTCCATACTGCGCGGCGTCAAACGAACCCGACCAATATTCCTTGCCATTGTAGTTGACCGTAAGACGTGCTGTTCCGGGCACACAATAAGCGACACCGCCTTTCGGCATAGTCTTGGGCTCACCCTTTTCATTGACCGGCATCTTGCCGCGTTCAGTCACTTTAAGATTAAGCGTGATCGGATCACCCGACAGATCGTCGGGAGCCACCAGTCCGTCAATCGCCGACACTCGTGCCAGTATATGGCGCGACACGTCATCACCCGGCACATAAGTATAGGTCATCACGGCAGTCGATGTCTGCTCCGTGCCTATGAACATAGCCGTGAGGGCGGCCTCCTGAGCGGCAAGCTGATCCATTATGATCTGCATGGCATTGCCGTCAGGCATATTATCGGCCTGGCCGGTGATAAGATCATTACGGCTCTGGCGCAATTCATATATCTTGGCTGCAGCCAATTCCGCGCGTTTGGCAATCGACTGACTCTGAAGCATCTCCTCGGTGATAACCTGACGGGCGGCGGCAGTCTGCAGCGGGGTTGGCTTGGCAGCTACAGGCTGAGGCAGTGCCGGGGCGTTTACCGCGGGAATATCTTCCGTATTTATAGCTATCGGAAGATCATTCTCATCCATGATAAGATATGGTGCGGCACCACCCTTGAATGTCATCAGATAACGTTCGTCCTGATTGGGCACACCACGCGGATTTACCTTGACGCTTTTCACCTGCCATGACTGAGACTTGGCTGTGACAGGATTATTTTCATTAAGGTATTTGGTGGCGTATTTATAGAATTCGCCCGGTTCCTTTAACGTATGTTCTACCTCGACGGTAATATCAAGCACGGTCGTAGGCAGCGAATATATAAGTCCGTAATCATTGGATTTACCGGCGGTAAACTTCTGTGTAACCTGAGCGCCGGATGAAAGCGTCGCACACAACGTGAGTGCCAGTAGTATTTTCTTCCTCATGTCAATTGTCGTTGCTTATTGGTTATCATTGTAATATATCTTTTATCGCCATGCCGACATGGGCTGCGATATCCGAGGCAAGCACACCATATTCACCATGCTTTTCGGCGGCAAGCTGACCGGCATAGCCATGAATATATGCGCCGAGGATGGCCGCAATATCCGATGAGTATCCCTGAGCCATTAGAGCGGTGATTATGCCGGTAAGCACATCGCCGCTTCCCGGTGTGGCAAGCGCGGGTGTACCGCTGGCACTGAACAATATGCGGCCGTCAGGACGAACCACGGTTGTGTAATGGCCTTTGAGCAGGATATTTATACCGTAATATTCAGCCTTCTCAATAGCAGTGCGGAGACGTGCTTCATGTGAATTATGCTCACCGAACAGGCGGTCAAATTCGCCGGCATGAGGCGTTATCACTGAATAAGCCGGCAATGTATTGAGTATAGTGGGACGCAGCGCGATGCAGTTCAGACCGTCGGCATCGACCACAAGCGGCTTTGAAGCCTCATTTATAAATGACTCGATCGAACGCACTGTAAGATCATGCGTACCTATGCCGGGACCTATGGCCACCACGTCATAATCATGTTTGATCTGGATATCGGTAATACCGCTGTCATTGTGATCAACCTGCACCATCGCCTCGGGCACCGCAGTCTGAAGCACGGTAAAACCACATCTCGGCACATGCATCGTGAGGCGTCCTATACCGGCCCGCAGCGCACCCTTGGCCGAAAGCTGGGCCGCGCCTAACATACCGTAACAGCCGGCCACTATGAGCGCCGAGCCATAGTCGTTTTTCGTAGAGAATTCGTTACGACGCTGAAGTATGCGGCGTGCGTCATGCTTCTCAAGCAGGAAATACTGCGAATGAGTATTTTTAATCTCCTGACGACTGAGTTCTATATCCAGTACTTTCCATTCGCCGAGACAAGGAGCATTGTCGGCGATGAAAAAAGACACTCTGGGGAACTGCATAGCCAGCGTGAGATTGGCATGCACGATATTGCGGCTCAGATTGTCCTCATTCCATTCGGCAAACAGTCCCGACGGCACATCGATCGATACGATCGTGGCCTGCGAATTATTGATATAGTCTACAAGCGCCTTAAATCCGCCCGTAAGGCCCTCCTTAAGTCCGGAGCCGAAAAGTCCGTCGATGATAATGGCATCAGGAGTGATAAACGGCGGAGCAAAATCGCTTGTGACCTCGGTAAACTTGACATCGCCAAGAGCCAGAAGACGGTCACGACATTCGATACACTCCTCACTTAACCTGCCGAACACATTAAACAGCAGGACCTCAACCTTATATCCCTGCTCGATAAGGATACGGGCCGTAGCAAGCGCATCAGCGCCGTTGTTACCCTGTCCGGCAAATACCCATATAGGTTTATTGGGGCGCCAGCGTGACATTATCTCACAGGCGATAGCTGTCGCAGCCCGCTCGATAAGCTCGAGCGACGTCACCCCTTCATGCTCTATCGTAAAGCGCTCGATAGCGCGAATCTGTTCGTTCGTAAAGATTTTCATTGAGAGTAAAAAAGATTATCCCAAAATATTACTTTTCCGCAAATTTACAAAAATATATAGCATGTAACGAATATTTTCACTAATTTTGCACAAACTTACGAATTGAAAAATGGGACAAGTGACATATAACGGGTTAAAGTTTACCCCTTTCATCACTGAAGATAAAATACAGGCTCGTGTAGCCGATATAGCTGCCCGCATAAGTGAGGAATACCGGGATAAAAAACCACTTCTCATCTGTGTGCTCACCGGAGCATTCCCTTTTGCAGCCGATCTGTTCCGCGAACTTAGCATCGATGCCGAAATCACCTTCATACGCCTCAAAAGCTACGAAGGCACTGCCACCACAGGCAAGGTTAAAGAAGTGATGGGGCTGACTGAAGATCTTAAAGACCGCGACGTGATAATCATCGAGGATATCATCGACACAGGCAAGACAATGGTAAAACTTGTGGATGATCTGAAATCACGCGGCACGGCATCTATAAAAGTCGCAACCCTGCTTTTCAAGCCCGAGTCACTGCAACATCATATTGAGCCGGATTACGTAGGTTTTGAAATTCCTTCAAAGTTCATCATCGGATATGGTCTTGACCTTGACGGATACGCCCGCAATCTGAAGGATATATATTCAGTGTGCGAGTGACCACCAACTCCCCTCTGCCCTAACGACTATCTATAAAAACGAAACATATTTCAGAGTCGAATATCTATGTTTAATGTTGTTATTTTCGGTGCCCCCGGGAGCGGAAAAGGCACCCAAAGCCAGCGCCTCATCGACGAATATGGCCTCTATCACATTTCCACCGGCGAAGTCCTTCGTGACCATATCGCACGCGGAACAGAACTTGGCAAAATAGCTGACAGCTACATATCGCAGGGTCAGCTTATCCCGGATGATCTTATGATCGACATCCTCGAGCATGTCCTTGACAATAATCCGGAGACTAAGGAGGGTGTAATTTTTGACGGTTTTCCGCGTACTATCCCCCAGGCCGACGCGCTGACAGAAATGCTGAAGCGCCGCAATTCGAAGGTCGATGCCGTAGTAGGCCTTGAAGTGGATGATAACGAATTAAAAGACCGCCTGATAAAGAGAGGTCAGGAGAGCGGCCGAAGTGACGATAATCTCGACACGATCGCACGCCGCCTCGAAGTGTACCACTCGACTACTTCACCTTTGCGCGAATACTACAAGGACAAAGACAACTACCACGCCATCGAAGGCAGCGGCAGCATCGACGACATTTTTTCCACTATCAAGCAGTCGCTCGATAAGGTCAAGAAATGAGTGACAGTTTCAATGACACTGTGGCCCGCGTCTATGATGCGGTTGCAGCCAATGATATCACCGAGGCAGTGATGGTCGGCGAGGAACTCCTCGCCGACACCCTGCGCGAGTGGAACTCTGATCCGACCGATGACGTGGCCCGGCGCTACGTAGCCGCAACATGCTGTTATGCTACGGCACTGACGCGCATGCAGCGGCAGCAGGAAGCATACGCCGCATGCATGACGGCACTTGCCTACACTGCCCGCCACAATGTGGATCCACAGGGACTGCTCGCCCTGTGCCTTATCGTGTGGCACATTCTCGAACACACGCTCTCCAATACCCAGCCGGCTGAAAACTCAACCGCACGTGAGCTGATAGGCCGTCTTACTTCAGCTCTCGGCACACTTATATACAAATACTATTATGCCACCGGGGCCACATGTCCCGACGATCCGGCCATGCCCGACGCATATCAGGCCCTGCTCACAATCACAGGTCTTGTCAATATTGACACGGCACCGGAATCTACCCTGCGCGTAATAGCTTCGATACTTGATGCGTCACAGTCGCTGGGATTAATTCAGTGACGCCATTTTCATTTTTATTTGTTGGTTTAGGAAATTTACGTAACTTTGCGGTGCATTATCGGTTCCGAAGTGCATGATACCTTATTACGGGCCGTCACGTACGAGGATTAAATGGGAACTCGGGTGCAAATCCCGGACAGTCCCGCTGCGGTAATTTCACACGTTGTCATAATGACAGCGGACAGCAGACCAAGTAGGCCACTGTGTCGTCAAGCGATAAGGGAAGGCGAGTCTGATGTAAAGTGAATAAGTCCGAATACCTGCCAGATGCATGACATACTGATGTTTTTCTTCGAGGATGAGAAGGCATAATTCGATATTGACAACTACTGTTATTGTCGGCTGTGGCTTGAATGCCGCTGCAGTAAACGACACTCCGCCGCTGAGTCATGAACTTGACTCGGTGGAGGTTACTGCATCTGCGCCCAAGCGTCTGGCAAGCACGGCGCCCGTATACGGCATGACCGACAGGACAATGAAAATAGCCGGTGTGACAGATATCGCCGATGCCATGCGCCGTCTGCCCGGAGTCAATCTTCGTGATTATGGAGGAGCCGGCGGTCTGAAGACAATTTCTGTACGAGGCTTCGGTTCTCAGCACACATCAGTGATTTATGACGGTGTGGCTCTGTCGGACGTTCAGACCGGACAGATTGATCTGTCACGCTATTCACTTGACAACGTCGGCTCATTGTCAATGCTCATAGGTGACAATGATGATATTTTCATGCCTGCAAAAGCTGCGGCTTCTCCGGCAACCCTCTCCATAAACACACCTCTCCTACCCTACGCCGACACTCCGACCTCACTCACCGCACAACTGCGTTGCGGCGCATGGGGACTTGTAAATCCTTATGTTACCTTAGGTGTCCGCGCTTCGGAGCAGATCGCATTGTCGGCCACAGCTGACTGGATGCGCACCGACAACAACTATCCCTTCACGCTGCAGAACGGCGATTACACATCACACGAGCGCCGCAACAACAGCAGCATGTCAGCCGGCCACGGGGAATTGAACCTGCAGTGGGATCATTCGTCACGGTCGCAACTGACGGCAAAGGCTTACTATTATGACAGCGACCGCCGTCTGCCGGGACCGGTAATCCACTACAACAACGTCAGCAACGAGCGGCTCAAGGAGCGTAACGCTTTCGGACAGATGCGCTATCGCAATGTGTTCAACTCGCAATGGTCATTGGGAGCCATCGGTAAATTCAACTATTCATCGTCATTCTACCATGACGAGAACGGACAATACCCCGGAGGTGTACTCGATGAAAACTATTGGCAGCGTGAAGCCTATGCATCAGCCTATGTGCTCTATCTTCCGGCTGACAGATGGGCAATAGACTATTCGGCCGATTACATGTTCAACAGTCTGAACTCCAACCTCGCTACCGATACCCGTCCCTACCGTCACAGCATCCTGCAGTCACTTACAGGACGCTACCGCTACAACGGGATCACCGTTATGGGACGTGTGCTGTACTCACTCTATCTCAACGGTTCGCATACCGATCAGTCGGCCGACGATGCATCGCGTCTTTCTCCGTCAGTCAGTCTGTCATGGCAGCCATGGGCTTCGCAGACGATATTTTTCCGTCTGTCCTATAAAAATATATTCCGCATGCCCTCATTCAATGAGGCCTACTTCAATCATTACGGAACGGCAGTGCTAAAACCGGAGGTGACAAATCAGTTCAATGCCGGAGTGACATGGGGACTCAAACCGTCGAAAACGGTAAGCAACCTTTCAGTGACCGTCGACGGATATCTCAACAGAGTCACCGACAAGATTGTAGCCGTACCTTACAACATGTTCCTGTGGACGATGAGCAACCTCGGCAAGGTCAGGATATTGGGTGTGGATGCAACCTTCTCAGGCACAGTTGACCTGGCATCCCGCCAATCACTTACGCTGCTTGCAAACTACAGTTACCAGCGTGCGCAGCCAAGGACATCACCAGCAGCTCCTGAATGGATGAAACAGGTGGCTTACACTCCGAAAAATTCAGGTAGCGCCTCACTGAGCTATGAAAATCCATGGGCTAATCTCAGCATACACACGACAGCCGTCAGCGCACGATATTCTACTAATGCCAACGTGCCGTCGACCCGTATTTCGGGATATGCCGACACAGGTGTAACGGTATGGCGCCAGTTTGCATTGCGCAAAGGTCAGTACGTCGAGCTTCGCGGCGATATTCTGAACCTGTTTGACAAGCAATATCAGATTGTAGCCCGCTATCCGATGCCGGGCCGTTCATGGCAGTTTACCATCAAGTATCATCATTAATAATTACTTATAGCACTTATCTTTATGAATTTATCGACTTTCTTCAGAGCTACCGTTGCGATTGCCGCAATCGGCCTGACAGCATGTAGTGATGACGACAAACCCAAGATGCCCAATCCCGACATGCCCGAACTGTCTAATGGCGCGTATGTGATATGCGAGGGTAATCAGACATACGGCATATCAGGCAGCCTCACCTATATCGACTACATTAACGAGACTGCAACACAGGAGGTATTCCGCGCAGTCAACGGGCGTGTGCTGGGTGATACTCCACAGACCGGTATCGTATATGGATCACACATATTTATCGGTGTAAGTGAGTCCAATACCATCGAGATCCTCAACAGCTCCACTCTGAAATCAGTGAAGCAGATATCACTCACAAACGCTACGGGACAGACTCCCCGTTCAATGGTAGCTAAGGAAGGAAAAGTCTATATTTCAATGTTCAACGGCTATGTTTCGCGCCTTGACACGCTCACAATGGAGATTGACAACACCGTGAAGGTTGGTCCTAATCCTGAGATAATGGCGATTGTCGGCAATAACCTGTACGTGCCCAACTCTGACGGAATGAGCACTACCGGCTTTGGCACTACGGCATCCATCATTTCTCTTGACAACTTCACCGTCACTAAAACCATTACCGTACCCATCAATCCGTCTAAGTTTGCCGCCGATGAAAACCGTCTGTGGCTCATGAGTAACGGCGACTACTACAAGACCGATCCCGGAATATATGCGATCGACCTCAACACCTACGAAGCGACAAATATAGGCTCGGCTAACATTATGACCGTAAGTGGCAGTAAGGTTTACATGATACGCACCAATTATTTCAATATGACCGTCACATCCACTGTATATGATTCAACTACAGGCAAAACATCGCCGATGCTTGCAAATGAACCGGATAACTGGCCGACAAATGTGGCCGTCGATCCGGTGACCGGTGACATAATCATCACTTCAGTTCCGGTAATTGCCTATACTCCCGAGGTCAAAATCCCGGATTACTATTCACCGGGATCAATAACCATATACGACTCGAAGGGTAATCTGAAAAAGCATTACGCAGCAGGACTGATGCCCAACTGCGTCTTCTTTAACCTCCATTGATTAATGGCTTGTATAACTAAATTCTTTCTTATTTTGCCGATGATAGCGTTGTCGCTTCTGCCCTCATGCGGAAGCGGCAGCGCTTCATCTTTCCTGCCTGCCGGCGACACTCTGGCAATGGGATGGGCCGACAACCTTACAGTAGTAGAGCATCCCGGATTCACCGAGGTGACACTAATAAATCCATGGGACACGACAAAAACGCTCGAACGGTTGTTGCTTGTGGATCATGACAGTGTGGTTCCCGACAATCTGCCGCAAGGCACGCTTGTACGCACCCCGTTACGGCGTATCGTCGCACAGTCAGGACTATATGCATCACTGCTGGAAGAGCTCGGTGGTATCAATGCGGTGGTAGGAGTATGTGGCGTGAACTTCGTGACCATGCCATCAATAAAGGAGCGGATAAATAATGGCGAAATCGCTGACTGCGGCA